>DASUBK010000019.1:0-2005 GCA_035763305.1 Terriglobales bacterium
CTGCAAGTCGTAGTTCTGCTTGTCGAAGCGGTCGGCGAGGAAGACCACCTGCATGAAGCCCATGGGCAGGTAGTTCATCTTGTAGAAATCGGTGAGGCGGTCCACGACGCGGCGCAGCACGCCCTTACGCTTGTCGTAGGAGAGGCGCTCGATGCCGCCCTTGGTCAGCACCATGCGACCGAGAAAGTACTTGTCGCTGTCGGGAATGCGCCCCAGGTCGGAATCCGGCTTGAGGTTCTGGATGTAGGTTTCGACCAGCGGCTGGTACTTGTGCATCTGCTCGAAGAGGCGCGCCTCGTTATAGAAGACGCGGTCGATGACGGCGTTCACCGAGGTGGCGGGCGCCGGCGCGGTCGCCGGGACCGGGACGGCCTTGGTGACGCCCGGCGCAGGCGTATCCGTGGGAGCAGCCGTCGTGGCCGGATCAGCCGCAGCGCGAGCCGCGGGCGGCGCGGAAGCAGCCGCGGGCGTCGCTTGCGGCGGGTTCTGCGCCAGGACAAAGGAAGAGATCAGAAGTGCGAAGAGAGCAACGGTTAGGCGAAGGAATCGATACATAAGACTGCTCATGAGGTTCCCCGCGGCAACATGGCCGCCAGTACGGGTTAGAGGTGAGCACCCCCTGCTGGAGATGTCAGCCGCTCGGGCGCAAACGGCAGAACCGGCGCGGCTCTCATGCCGGCGAACAGTAATGTGCCATCTCCCGCGCCAGTTGATCGAGTAACGAGAGCTCCTGCTGCGCCGCCTGGGCGTACGAGCGGGTCTCCGTGCTCAAGTTCGTTTCCGTCTGCAGGCGCTCCAGCAGGCGGCTCAGAGACAGCAGGGGAGCGGAAATCTTTTGCGAAACCGATCCGGCGAGCCGGGCATAGGCGGCAACGCGCGCTGCGACCCGCCGCGCCTCTTCCGCCCGCTTGCGGTCGGAAATGTCCTGCCACACCACGATCGCGCCCAGAAGGCGGCCTTCCTCGGAGCACAGCGGTTCGGCGCTGCACAGCACCGCGGCGGCACGGCCGTCGGCGCGATGCAGCACGACTTCCACATCGCGCTGTGGCGCAGCCAGGCGCAGCGCCACGGCCACCGGATGGTCTTCGTCATCGAGAGCGTTGCCGTTGGCGTCGAAACACGCCGCGGCGCAATAGCGATCGCCGGCGCCGGGCTCCCGTCCCCACAACTGCGCCGCCTTGCGGTTGAACGCACCGATGCGGCCGTCGCAGCCGACGAAGCACACCGCCAGCGGCAACTGCTCGAGAATTTCTTCCTGGGTGAAGTTGAGGAATGCCATCCAAGCTCCGCCGCAGGGGGAACTCTGCCGGCGATACCCGAAACAGATGGTGCAGCAGCTCGCGGGTGTTGCCAGCAAATCCAGAGCTGCTGCAGGTTTCACGGGATTTTCATGGGCGCGACGACGGCAACGCGGCAACCCGCAGCAGCGCTGGTCGCTTCCGAGCACACAGGAGTCATAAAAACGATGAGTCGTCGCGCTCGAGTCGGAGTGGTATTCGGAACGCGCCCGGAAGCGATCAAGATGGCGCCGGTGGTCTTTGAATTGCAAAAACGCTCGGAAGAATTTGAACCCGTACTGATCTCCACCGCGCAGCACCGCCAGATGCTGGACCAGGTGCTGAACGTCTTCGGCATTCGTCCCGACCTGGACCTCGACGTCATGCAGCCCAACCAGACCCTCAACACTCTGACCCAGCGCGTGCTGCAGGGCATGGACGAAATCCTGGAAGCGCAGAAGCTCGACTGCCTGATGGTGCAGGGCGATACCACCACGGCATTCGCGGCGGCGGTGGCGGCTTTCTACCGCCGCGTGCCGGTGGCGCACGTCGAGGCGGGCCTGCGTACCCGCGACATCCTGAATCCCTATCCCGAGGAAGTGAACCGGCGCCTGGCAGCGGTGGTGACGGAAATCCACCTGGCGCCCACCTCGCTGGCCCGCACCAACCTGCTGAATGAAGGCGTCGCCGCGGAGAAGATCTGCGTGACCGGCAACACCGTGGTGGAT
>DASUBK010000020.1:0-3591 GCA_035763305.1 Terriglobales bacterium
CCGCCGGGGGAGTGCTGGCGCGGAGTCAGCCCGAGCCAGGCGGCGAAATCGCGCCCTTTGCCGAAGGCCGCGCCGTTGCCGATGGATGCCACCGTGGCCGTGGCCACCAGCGGTCCGACGCCGGGAATCTGCCGCAGCCGCTGGCAGGCCGCGTCCTGATCGGCGACCAACTGGATCTCGGCGCTGACCTCCTCGATCTCCTGCTCCAGCTGCTTCCACTCTTGCCAGAGATGTTCGAGCAGGCGGCGCAGGCGTGGCGTCAGGTTCTGCTCGGCGTCTTCCAGCAGCCACGGAATCTGCTTACGCAAGGTGGCGACGCCCTGGGCGAAGACGAGGCCGCGCTCCAGCAGGAAGCCGCGAATCTGGTTGATCAGCGCCGTGCGCCGGCCGACCAGCCGGTCGCGGACGCGATGCAGCGCCTGCAGGTCGAGCTGATCGTCGGTCTTGATGGGCACGAAGCGCATGTTCTGGCGCGCGACGGCTTCGGCGATCGCCTCCGCATCGAGGTAGTCGTTCTTGTTCGACTTGAGGAACGGTTTGACGAACTGAGCCGGGATGAGGCGCACGTCGTGGCCCTGCGCGCGCAGCGACGCGCCCACGAAGTGCGCTCCGGCGCAGGCTTCCATCCCCACCAGCGCGGCTTTCAGCTTGGCGGTGTAGGTGAACAGTTGTTTCCGGGAGAAGGTCTTCCGGACTACAATCTTGCCGCGCTCGTCGAGTGCGACCAGGTGGAAGGTGGTCTTACCGAGGTCAATGCCGATGGACGCGATGTGCATGCGATGATCCTCCGTGTACCGCGATAGTAGCGGCGGACCATCTCATTACGTCTGTTCACGCCAGTTGACCCAACCGGAGCCATGTTTCGCACATGAACGATGGTGAAATTGAAGCAGTTGCAGCGCAGCTCGACGCCTCGACTCCTAAAGAAGCTGCTCAGGTTGATCTGCAATACGGCGAGGATGTGGACGGTATTCGGCTCGTCGCTAACCGTGCTGGATTCATTCGCCTCGCATCAGAGTGTTTGAAGGCCGCCACTGCTCCATTGCCTCCAGGTCGCGAGGTAATCCAAGCTGATTGGAAATACTTGTTCATCCAAGGCAGCGGCGCTGTGTCACGAATATCCCGGGCGGACTCTGTTGTTCTACCGAATCCACGCCCCGTAACCAGAAGCGACAGACTGCGGAACCTCGCGTCAGTGATAGTCACCCTCTCGGTTCTACTGTTCCTGATTGCTTGCACCCTAGTCGGTTGCGTCACGATCATCAGCGGAGTCGCCAACTGGCGATAAATCGCATTATCACTAGTTAGGTTTTTGCACCGGTGACGGTGCAACTTGTCCATTGGCTATAGCTCTCCGGTACCAACCGGTTAAAGTTCCGCCCTATTGCGCTGGCCCGTTATACCCGCGCTTCCAGTGCACCTGCATGGGGGTCTCGCCGTTGGTGACCACGACCTTCAGGTCGTGCCATTTGCCGTCGCGCCCGTTCTCCGGCGGGCGGAAGCCGAGCACGTACTGGTTGCGCATCTGCAGGCTGAGGTCGGCGGCGATGCGCGGCAGGTCGCGGGGATTGCTGAGGGTCACGGTGTGGCCGCCGCTGGACTCGGTGATGTCGGTCAGCAGGCGCTTCCCCGCCCACTCCTCCGGGGTGTGGAAGAAGGCGCTGTAAATGCCGATGGCGAACACCTCGACGTCGGCCTCCTCCACGATGTCCTTCAGTTCGCGCGCGCGGAAGCGGCTGCGATTGTCGCCGCCGTCGGAGATGATCAGCAGCGCACGACGCTGGTACCTCGCCCACTTCGCCCGCTCCAGGCCCAGGTAGATCGCGTCCAGCAGCGCGGTGTGCCCGCTGGGCGTGGCGGTCGCCAGCTTGGCCTCCATGGTGGGGATGGAGCTGCTGACATCCGCCAGCACCTCCGGGCGATCGGCAAAGGTGATCAGGAAATAGTCGTCGTCGGGATTGGCGGTGTTGAAGAACTCGCGCACCGCGTCGCGCGCGTAGTCAATCTTGTCGGCCATGCTGGCGCTCAGGTCGAGAATGACGCCGATGGAGATGGGCGCGTCGTCGGAGCCGAAGTGCCGGATGGGCTGGGGCACGCCGTTGTCGAGGACGGTGAAGTTCTCCAGCTTCAGGCCGAGGACCGGGCGGCCCATGGTGTCGGTAACGGTGACCGGCACCTGCACCAGGTCCACCCCGGCGCGGAAGGGGCGCATGCGCAGAGAGAAGTTCTCAGAGGAACCCGCGACGGAGTCGGATTTCGCCGCCGGCGCAAGGTGCACCGGCGCATCCTCTTGCGCCTGCGCCGCCGCGGCGCACATCAGACACAAACTTGCCAGAACCAGGAGCGTACAGCGAAGACTGCGAAGAGAGCCGACCATGGACTAGTCCCGTGAGGTGCGGGATGGTAGCACAGTCCTTGCATTGCAGATTGAAGATTTCAGATTGCAGGTTCCAGGCGGCAGCAGCGCGCTTCAATCTGGAATCTTCAATCGGGAATCTGCAATCTTCGCAAAAAGAAAACCCGGCAGGTTTTCCTGCCGGGTTCTCCTGGCCAGATAAGCGGCGCTAGAACCGGAATTGCGGGCCGAAGGTGAACCGCAGGTTATGGTGCGAGCCGTTCTCCCAGTAGATTTCATCGCCCAGCTCGGCGCGCACGCCGAACCAGTGCGCGAACAGTTCCACGCCGCCGCCCGGATACAGGGCGAAGTGCGTGTTGCCGTCCGGGATGTTGGTCACCGCGCTGCCGAAGCCGCTCGCCACACCCTTGTTGGTGAGCGAGAAGTTCATCAGACCGGCTTTGGTAGTGATGAACAGCCGCACCGGACCCGCGCCGGTCTGGAACTTGGGCCCGAACAGCGCGTCCAGGGTGCGGAAGCTCGTCTTGCTGAAGCTGCCCGTCACGCCCGGAGTGCCGTTGGTGAAATTGCGCGCGAAGTTGTACGACATGCTGGCTTCCAACTGCGCCCAGGAGGCCATGTTGAAGGCCACGCGGCCGCCGACGCCCCAGAAGTTCTGGTTGTTGAGGTTATGGAAGCGCAGGTAGTTGGCGAAGATGCCGACTTCACCGTGCTCTTCCTGGGCAAAGCCCGTCGGGGCCAGAAGGGCCAGGGCCAATACCATCACCGCTGCTCTTACCATCCACTTCATGTTCTTTCACTCCCTCCATGCTCCCTGCTCCTCCCGACACGGGACTCAGACCCGTGCCACACTCGGGGCGGCTGGTCGGCCCGGCGAATTTTGGCCGGGGAGCACTGCTTGGCGAATCGGGGAACAGTCGTTCAATCCGATGCGGCTGCCGGGAGCGGGGTGGGCTGCCCCGGCCGGGTGTCAGTTGCCGCCTGCCGGTCGCCGCTCGTCAGCTGCCGGTCTCCCGCGGCTCGGCCCACGGAATCAACAGAAAAGCGGCCGGGAAGCCGCTGCGTAGCTCCGCACGGCTAAGGTGCCCGCTGGGGCAGGTACGAAGGTACCTGCTTAGCTATGTGGGATTGCCGCTTTTGCCTTGAATCGCCCGGATTTCTTGGCTACTTCTATGGTCAGGATTTCAGCCGGAATTCAGCCTTGCAGCGTCTCTGGGCGGGCGCGCCCCACGGGT
>DASUBK010000021.1:0-4718 GCA_035763305.1 Terriglobales bacterium
GACATGCGGATGAATCCGCAGTCCGGGCCCACCGCCGAACAAGTGGTAAACCAGGCCGGCGAAAAAGAGCTCGCCGACCTGATTTACGAATTCGGTGAGGAAAGGAGGTCGCGGAGAATCGCCAGAGCCATTGTTCGGGCGCGGCCGATCCATACCACCAAGCAATTGGCGGATGTCGTATCGGCCGCGGCCCGGCCAATGAATCCCTCCGAGCGCATCCATCCCGCGACACGCACCTTTCAGGCTCTCCGAATCTTCGTAAACCGCGAGCTGGACGATCTGAGAACGTTCCTCGGGAAGGAAGCCGCGCCGCGGGTGCTCAAGCCCGGCGGCAGGCTGGTGATTATCAGCTTCCATTCCCTGGAGGACCGGATCGTCAAAGACGCTTTGCGCGAGGGCGCGCATACGGGGCTGTACCGGCTGCTGGCCAAAAAGCCGGTGACCGCCGCCGAAGAAGAAGTCGATCGCAATCCACGTTCGCGAAGCGCCAAGCTGCGGGCCGCGGAAAAGCTGTAGCCGCGGCACGATAGGGTCGGCGGGCGATAGAAAACGTGGAAATAGTGTGGGAAATGTGGAAAGCAGAGGCCAGGGGCCAGGGATTAGGGACCAGGCGCTAGCTACACACAAGTTCTTGGGGGCCGTCGTCCTCTCTGACTTAGGGCGAAAGCGAGCAGTTCCACAGGCGAATCCTTCCTTTACGGCGGTCCCCGGGAAGGAATCCTGGAAAGTAAGAAGTTAGAAGTGAAAAGTGGGAAGTAAAAGAAGCAGGCAAGAAAGAAGAAGTCGGGCGTTCCAAGTTCAGGCTCCCGGGTCCAAGGGCTGGTAGGCGGAGGTGAATATGAATTACGGCACAACAATCGACGATCTGATGACGCTGGTGATGCGCGCCGAAGAGCACGCGCACGACACCCGCTGCGAAGCCGAACCGATCATCATTCCGGGACGGCTGCTGGAACCGGCGATGTTCATGGCGGCGCCGGAAGCCTGGATCGGAGTCGCCTGATGGCCACCGTTGCCGTTTCCCAGCCCACTGCCGGGCGCACCTGGCAGGGCACGCCGGAAGTCTACTTTGCCAAGACCATCGACAACTCGCGCCTGGTGAAGGTCTCCGACCCCCGCCGCGCGCACGAGATGCGCATGTTCGTCGTTTCCCTGGCGGTGCTGTTCGTGCTGGTCATGGGCTACGCCTGGCAGCACTTCAGCGCCATCGAGTACGGCTACCGCATCGAGGCGGCGAAGGCGCAGCACGACCAGTTGGTCGAGACCAACCGCGCGCTGCGGCTGGAGCAGGCTTCCCTGCGCGATCCCGAGCGTATTGACGCGCTGGCGCGGCAGATGGGGCTGCAGACCCCGCAGGCCGGCCAGGTGATCCGCATCAATCCCGAGGAGCGTGATTTCGGCGGCCCGGTCATGGCGCAGGCCACCGGCATCTTCGTGGTTTCGGCAACGCAGTAACGGTTTCCAGTCACCAGTCGCCGGTCACCAGTGATGAAGATTCGTAATCGAACCTGGTTCACTCTCCCCCAATCTTCATCATTGCTGACCGGCGACTGGTTTCTTGTGTCAGGTCGAGCCAGGGCCGGATGCGGTCGAACCGGCGACCGGCGACCGGCAACCGGCGACTGACATGGCATCCCGCGAAAATTCCGCCAGACGCCTCTACCTGCTGGGCGGGTTCCTGCTGCTGTGGTTCGTGTTCATCGCCGTTCGCCTGGTGCAGTTGCAGGTGGTCGACTACGGCGACTGGCTGAAGCGCGCCGAACGCCAGCAGCAGCGCACCATCGAAGTCGCGCCCCGCCGCGGCGTCATCTACGACCGCAACGGGCACGAACTGGCGATGTCGGTGAACGTCGATTCGGTGTTCGCCGTGCCCAGCGAGGTCCCCGATCCGGCCACCACCGCGAAACTGCTGGCGCGGGTGCTGCGCACCGACCCCCGCGAGGTCCTGGCCCATCTCGATTCCTCGCGCACCTTCACCTGGATCGCGCGCAAGGTGGATGCCGAAACCAGCCAGCGCATCCGCGCCATGAACCTGCGCGGCATCTACTTCCAGAAGGAATCCAAGCGCTTCTATCCCAAGCGCGAGCTGGCGGCGCAGGTGCTCGGCTGGGTCGGGCTCGACGACGAAGGCCTGGGCGGGCTGGAGCACGAATACGACTCCCAGCTGCAGGGCAAGCCCGGCAAAATGCTGATCACCATGGACGCGCGCCGCCGCTGGTTTGGCCGCGTGGAGCGCGATCCCGAGCCCGGCGAAAGCGTCGTACTCACCCTCGACGAGAAGATCCAGTACATCGCCGAGCGCGAACTGGACAAGGCGATGCAGGACACGCATGCCGAGGCCGGCACCGTCATCGTGCAGAACCCGCGCACCGGCGAAATCCTGGCGCTCGCCAACCGCCCGACCTTCAATCCTAACGTGGTGCGCGGGGTAAAGCCGGCGGCGCTGAAGAACCGCTCGGTCAGCGACATCTACGAGCCCGGCTCGGCCTTCAAGATCGTGACTTATTCCTCCGCTCTGGAAGAGGGCGTGATTAAGCCCTCGGACATGATCGACTGCCAGGGCGGCGTGATCGACTTGGGCGGGCTGCGCATCCACGACCTGCACAAGCTGGGCGTGGTGCCGATCACGGAGGCGCTGGCCAAGTCCAGCGACGTGGCCGCCGTCAAGGTCGGCATGCGCCTGGGCGAGGACCGCTTCTACAAGTACATCCGCGACTACGGCTTCGGCCAGCAGACCGGCATCGAGCTGCCCGGCGAGAGCCGCGGGCTTACCAAGCCGGTGAGCCGCTGGTCCAAGGTTTCCATCGGCGCCATCTCCATCGGGCAGGAAATCGGCGTTACCCCGGTGCAGCTGGTTTCCATGGTTTCGACCATCGCCAACGATGGCGTGTACACCCCGGCGCGCATCGTGGCGGGGACCTTCGAGCCTGCCACCGCGCCCAAGCCGGTGGTCTTCCATCCCGCGGCACAGCATCGGGTCATCTCCACCATGACCGCGGCGCAGATGAAGCGGCTGCTGGAAGGCGTGGTCCTGTTCGGCACCGCGCGGCGCGCCATTCTCGACGGCTACACCTCGGCCGGCAAGACCGGTACCGCGCAGAAAGTCGACCCCGCGACGGGGAGATATTCGAAGACAAAATATGTTGCCACCTTCGCCGGTTTTGCGCCGGTGAACAATCCCGCGGTGACGATTGCGGTGATTCTGGACTCGGCGGTCGGCCTGCACCAGGGCGGGCAGGTCTCGGCGCCGGTGTTCGCCCGCATCGCGCAGCAGGTGCTGGCCTACATGAACGTGCCGCACGATGCGCCGCTCAAGGACCCGCGCCGCGAGCAACTGCGCGCCTCGGCCCGCGACTCCGATCTGGAGGAGGGCACGCCCGACCGCGTCGGCGATATTCTGGCCGATGCCGATGCGCCCGCAGCGCCTGCATCGCCGCCCAGCAGCGCCGCTACGAGTAGGGGCACGCCGAGTAGCGCCACGACGAGTAGCGCCGGCATCGTGCCGGCGGTCCCGCGAACCTCCTCGCCCGCAGCCGTCGCCAGTAGCACGCGTGCGTCGGGCAGCGCCGGCATGCTGCCGGCTGTCGCGCGGGCGCCCGCACCGATGGCGGTTTCGAACGCTCCCAAGGAAGGCGGCACAGTCGTCGTCGAAGTCGGCAGCGGCGTCCAGGTTCCCTCGCTGGTCGGCATGCCGCTGCGCTCCGCCGTGGAGCAGGCGCAGCGCGCCGGGTTGGAAATTGAAGCCATCGGTTCCGGCGTTGCCGTCGAACAGAATCCCGCCGCGGGCACGCGCATCGCTCCCGGCGGAAGGGTTGCAGTTCGTTTTTCGCGGTAAGAGTTTCTTAACACGGAGGCACGGAGACACGGAGAAAAACAAAGTAACCGCTGATCGCACTCGATTCATGCTGATCGGGCTCTTGTTCGGCGCGGATCAGCGAAAATCAGAGAAATCAGCAGTTGCCTTCTTCTTCTCCGTGCCTCCGCGTCTCCGTGTTGAGTTGCTTCGCCGGCGCCTCCACTTCGTCTCAAGGGGAACGCGCATGCAGAAACAATATGAAATGCTTCTCGGGCCGCGCACTGTGTCGCACGTATTCCTGGCCTCGGCCGATTTCGACTTGCACCTCGACGAGCGCCACGTCCGCCTGCGCGGCGCCAGTTCGGTGGTGATGCAGACCTCCCGCCCGCTGCTCGGCGGGCAGTTGCAGCCGGTGCAGCACGAGGAGTCCTGCGGCCGGGTGACGTTCACCCCGGGTAAGGCTTCGCTGGTGGAGATCGCCTTCGATCTCGGCACGCGCATGTGGATGGACTGCTCCGCGCCCGAGAGCGAGGGTATTTCCTATGGCAATCGCGGGGTGCTGATCGTATGCACGCCGGGGCGGGAATTCTCGCTGTGGTTCGCCCCGGGTTCGCAGCCGCGTGCCGCTGCCGCACCGCCAGTCGTATTGCGCAACAAACGCAACTCCGGGGTGAGACAACTAACTCCTCGCTCCTAACTACAAACTCCTTGCAACGGTATAATTCCGCCCAATGACCTTCCAGCAGCTGCTGGACGGAGCCGAGTATCTCTCCGTCCAGGGCAACGCCGACATCAGCGGCCTCGACTACGATTCGCGGCGCGTCCAGCCGGGCTTCTGCTTCGTCGCCATGCGCGGCGAGACGACCGACGGCAATCGCTTCATCGATGCCGCGCTGCAGAAGGGCGCCGTGGCCGTGGTCAG
>DASUBK010000022.1:0-9323 GCA_035763305.1 Terriglobales bacterium
GTCGAGGTCGACCGGCCTCCAGGAGCTCCCTCCAGCCACTCCCTCCAATTTTGCGAACGCCGGTCGAGGTCGACCGGCCTCCAGCCACTCCCTCCAATTGTGCGCCGCCGGTCGAGGTCGACCGGCCTCCAGGAACGACAAGAGGCCGCTTGCTGTTTCGGAGTCGCGAGGAGATGTTTTCTGCGATTCCTACCACTTACGTGGGTCGCTGTTCGCGCCCGCTTCCTCTAGGATTGCGCCACCAAATCCTGGGATCCGAACCATCACTTCACATCAGAGAGCAGGACCATGAAGACACGAAGCATTCTCTATGCCCTGGCGTTCTGCCTATGCGCAGGCCTCGCCGCGTACGCCGCCGACAATCCGAACGTCGGCTCGTGGAAATTGAACGAAGACAAGTCCAAGGTTCCCGCCGGCGCCGCCAAGAACACCAGCGTCACCTACACCATGGAGGGAGACAGCTACAAGTGCGTGGTGGAGGGCACCGGCGCGGATGGCCAACCCACCCACAACGAGTGGATGGGCAAGTTTGACGGCAAGGACTACGCCGTCAGCGGCGATCCCGGCGCCGACATGCGCGCCATCCGCCAGACGTCCGACGACCACCACTACAAACTCACCCAGAAGAAGGACGGCAAAACGGTGGGGAGCGGCACCATCGTCCTGTCGCCCGACGGCATGAGCCGCACCGTCAAAATCACCACCTCCGCCGGGGGCAAGAAGATGACCTCCAGCATGATGTACGACAAGCAGTAGCCTGGCAGCGGCCGGCAACCCAGCAACCAGCAGCCAGCAACCAGCAGCCAGCAGCCAGCAACCCCGGCTTCCCAGACGGTTGCTCGGCGCTGGAGGCTGGCTGCTGTTTGTCGGTGCAACCCCGCCTTTCCGCCGGTGCTCCAAATCAGTAAGGGCAGTCTGGAAAAAGCGGAGGTGACTTGTGTCGATTTTCCTGGTGCTGTTTGTCCTGTTGTTGCTGGCGTGGATCTTCAGTTGGGCCGTATTCCACGTCGCCGGCGCTGCCATCCACATCCTGCTGATCGTGGCGGTTATTGCCCTGATCTGGCATTTTGTGCGACCCCACCGCACCACAGCAGCGTAGGATAGGAGCGGCGGTGAACGAAGAGGTATTTCAGTATGTCAGTAATTCCGTACGGCAGGTTCGACCTCTCCGCCCAGGTATGGAAATACTGATGTACTGAAATACCATCCGCCCAATCTGGTAATCGCGCGCCGCCGATGCCGGGGCTCCGGGCCCTTGCCTGCGGCGCTTATTTTTGCGAGGCGTATATGCGAAAACTCGCCATCGTTATCGCGGTCATCATCGTTGTGGTTATCGTCGCCCTGCTGGCGATTCCGAAGTTCGTGAACATCAACACCTACCACGCGGAGATCCAGAAGCAGTTGCAGCAGGCGCTGGGTCGCCCGGTCACCTTCGGTGATATGCACCTGTCGCTGCTGCCCCTGCGCGTGCGCATGGACAACCTGGCGATTGGGGAGGACCCGGGCTTCGGCACGGGTTCGTTTGCCAGCGCGCAGCAGCTCGACACCGCGGTGGCCTTCTGGCCGCTGCTGCACAAACAGGTCGAGATCCAGTCGCTCACGCTGCGCGATCCCAAGGTGCAACTGATCAAAAACGCGCGCGGGGTGTGGAACTTCTCCACCCTGGGGAAGACTCCCAACCAGCAGACGGCATCGTCCGCGCCTGCGAAGCCGGCTCCTGCGCCGCAGCAACCTGCGCCGGCGCAGCCGCAAGAGCAGGCGAAGAGCGGGGCGTCGCCCATCCCGCAGAACATCAACATCACCGACGGCGAGATCACCTACGTCGATCAGCAGAAGAATTTCCGCGGCACCTACACCGGCGTGAACCTGGCGGTGAACGGATTCAAGCCGGGCAGTGCCTTCGACATGGACGCCTCGGTGCACCTGCCGGGGCCGGGGACCGAGGACCTGGCGCTGAAGGGACGCGTCGGCCCGCTGGACCAGAACGATCCGACGAAGACTCCGTTTGACGGGCAGTTGAAGGTGAACGAAGTATCGCTGGCGGGCCTGCAGAAGTTGGCCAATGCGAAGGGGGCGATGGAAGTTGCCGGCATCGCTACCGGCAGCGTCAACCTGAAAAACGAGAAGGGGCTGATCAACTCCGACGGTACGATCAAGCTCGACGACGCGGTGGTGCGCAACGTGAAGATCGGCTACCCGATCTCGCTCGATTACGCGGTGCGCGACGACCTCAACAAAGACCTGGTGCAGATCGATAAAGGCGTGCTGCACCTGGGGTCCACGCCGGTCACGCTTGCCGGCACGATCAACATGGCGCCGACGCCGATGCAACTGGATGTGCACGTCACCGCGAAGGACGCGTCCATCCAGGAAGCGGCGCGGCTGGCGTCGGCGTTCGGCGTGGCCTTCAGCCCTGGCATGAACGTAGCCGGCAAGGTGAACGCCGATGTGCACGCCCAGGGCCCGGCCGACAAACCGCAGATGAACGGCAGCGTGTCGGCCGACAGCCTGAACATCAGCGGCGGCGAGCTGAAGCAGCCGGTGTCGGTGTCGAGCATCGCGCTGGCGCTGTCGCCCAACGAGATTCGCTCCAACCAGTTCAACGCGCAGAGCGGCTCGACCAAGGTGGCGGCGCAATTCACGCTGACGAACTACGCCTCGCCGCAGCCGCAGATGCAGGCGCGGCTGAACACGGCGAACGCCAACGTCGCCGAACTGCTGAGCATCGCCAAAGCCTATGGTGTCAGCGCGGTGAACGGCATGGGCGGATCGGGGACGATCAATCTCGACGTGCAGGCGCAAGGGCCGGTCAAGAACTCCTCGGCGATGACGTTCAGCGGCAGCGGAGCGCTGCGTGACGCCAGCCTGACGATGCCGTCGCTGCACGCGCCCTTGCGGGTCAAAAACGCGGATTTGAAGTTCGCCAGCAACTCGATGTCGCTGCAAAACCTCAATGCCGGGCTGGGCAGCACGAACGCCACCGGCAACATGACGGTCAGCAACTTCAACGCGCCGAACATCCAGTTCACGCTCAACGCCGACAAGGTCAACGTCGCCGAACTGCAGCAGATTACGGGCTCGGCGCCGGCGCAGCAGCCGGCGAAGAGCGCTTCGCTGCAACTGATTCCGTCGGCATATGGGGCGGTGCCGCCCGCGGCGGGACTGCTCAACAACGCGACCGGCGGCGGCAAAGTCAGCATCGGCACGGTGCAATACGACACGCTGCTGCTGCAGAACGTGACGTCGAACGTGGCCATCAATCACGGCATCGTGAAGCTGGCGCCGATTAACGCGTCGCTCTACGGCGGGCAGCAGACCGGCGCCATCACCATCGACACGCGGCCGACGCCCATGGACGTGCAGGTGAGCACCAACCTGCAGCACGTGGATGCCAACCAGCTGCTGTCGTCGACGACGTCGCTAAAGCAGACGCTGTACGGCTTGCTGGCCGCCAACGGGCAGACGTCGTTCCGCGCGGCCAACGCGCAGGACATGGCGCGCACGCTGAACGGCAAATTGGCGATCGACCTGAGTAACGGCCGGCTGGCGCGGGTTGACCTGCTGAAGAGCCTGGCGCAGGTGGCGCAATTCACTGGGGTGCCGGCGGCCAACAATGCGACCGGATCGAGCCTGTTCACGCAAATCGTGAAGCTGACGGGCACGTTCAACATCGTCAACGGGCTGGCGCAGACCAACGACCTGAAGGCGGAGATTCCGGGGGGATCGCTGGCGGCGGTCGGCGCCATCGGACTGCCGAACAATTCGCTCGACCTGCACCTCACCGCGGTGCTGGGCAAGGCGCTGAGCCAGCAGGTGGGCGGATCGCAGATTGGCGGGTTCATGAAGACCGCGCTGGCCAACAACCAGGGCGAACTGGTGATCCCGGTGCTGGTAACCGGGACCTTCGACAGCCCGAGATTTGCGCCGGACGTGCAGGCGATCGCGCAGATGCGGCTGAAGAACCTGCTGCCGACGTCGGGGAATCCGGGCTCGCTGAGCTCGGGAATTCTGGGCGCGGTGCTGGGCGGCAAGAGCGGACAGCAGAAGGGCGTCGGCGGGATTCTCGGCGCCATCACCGGGCAGCAACAGCAGCAGCCGCAGGAGAATCAGCCGCAGGCGAACCAGTCGGTGGCAACTCCGGCAGGGCAGCAGCCGGCGCAGGGGCAGGCGCAGCCGCAGCAGCAGAATCCGCTGGGCGACCTGCTCAACCAGGTGATCAAGAAGACGCAAAAGAAGAAGGAGCCGCCGAAGACGCCGCAGGGGCCGCAGTAGCAGTGGATAGTGGATAGTGGTCAGTGGCCAGTGGCCAGGAAGAGAGGTATCTCAGTAGGTCAGTATCTTGCTGCCAGCGACGTCGCAGAATCAGAGAACCTTGGCATCGAGGTACTGACATACTGAGCTACTGAGATACCGGTAAAAACATAGGCCCGGGCGAGGACGCCCGGGCCTACCAATTCGTGGCGGCGCCTAGTCTCCGGTGGCCTCTTCCATGTGGCCTTTTTCCAACTTTTCCTGGCACTCGATGCAGTGGCGGGTCCAGGGCACGGCCTCAAGGCGCTTGGGATTGATCTCTTTGCCGCAGGAGATGCACTCGCCGAAGACGCCTTCGCGGAGGCGGCTGAGGGCGCCCTCGACCATCTGCAGCAGCTGGCGCTCGCTGTTGCTCTGGTGGAAGAGGAATTCCTTGTTATAGGAGCTGGCGGCGCGGTCGGCGATGTCCTGGGCGCTGTCCAAGTCCTGGGCGCGCCCGTCCTGCTCGACGCGGTTGACGTTGCGCCGCAGCTGTTGCTGGCGCTCTTCGAGTTTTTTCTTGAAATAGTCGAGCTTTTTCTTGTCCATCGGCCTGAAATCCAAGCCCCGGTCCCCGGATTCGTCCGGCAAGGGGGAGCAAACCAGCAATCATATGCGCCGGTTGAAAGCAGCGTCAACTAAGCGCGGGTACGGCAACTTGTGTTGGATGCAGGAATGGGAAAAAGGTGTCAGGGGTGGCGGTTATCGACACGAATTGGCTCGAGGAGGGCCCGCCGGCAGGATGCATTCGGCCTGGCTGCGCTCAGCCTCAGGACAGGTGCCGGCGCTACTTTCAAAGGCAATTAAAAAGCGGCCCGCGCAGGGCCGCTTTCAAAAAAGAGGCAAATGGAGGGAGGAAGTCAGGGAAGGCGATGCAAGGTGTCGTCCCGCCAAGCGGAACGCAAACGTTGGAGAAGTCGACAATCTAGGAAGAGGGTTGAAGTCACTTTACGGCCTCTTTTGTTACCGTGCTAAGTAGCACTTGCTCATCCAAAGCGGCTGCTGCGGGGTCTCCGCGCTAGTGGAAAACAGGCCATAGCTTTGAAAATCAGAAGCTTAGACAGCGCGAATTTGGGTGGGAAAGGAGCGGCAGACTAGCTGGATTACCACACACGCCACTAAAGTGTTGGTACGGCGATGCCAACTCTAAGCACCCTGCTGCTTAGCTTGGATCTGATTCTGCTCTTCCATGATCTTCAACTTGTTGAGCAGAGCCTTGTAGCTGATCTTGAGGATTTTGGCCGCCTGGCGTCGATTCCAGCGGGTCTGGGCCAGAACGCGCTCGATGGCCTCGCGCTCGGCCTGCATGGCGGCGCGACGGCCGATCTCCAACAGCGACGGCATGTCATTCTCACCGGCGGAGCCGTTGGTGCGGGCGCCGTTACCGTTGATCGGAACCACCGGCGAAGAGGCCGCCGCGGGCAGGTGGTTGGGATTGAGTTCGCCGGTCACTCCAGCGCGGGTGGGCGCCAGCGCTCCCATCGAAGACAGGATCGGCTTGTGGGTGGAGAGCTCGCGAATGATCTGCGGCTCGTTGCCGACGATCACGTAGCGCTTGACCAGGTTTTCCAGCTCGCGGATGTTGCCCGGCCAGGAATACTCCATCATGCGGGAGACGGCGTAGTCGCTGAAGGGCGGCTGCTGCTTGCCGTAGAACTCGCTGTACTTGGTCAGGAAGAAGTCGAGGAAGATGGGAATTTCCTCGCGCCGTTCGCGCAGCGGCGGAATGTGAATGGTGACGACGTTGAGGCGATAGAACAGGTCCTCGCGGAAGAGGCCCTCTTCGACGGCGCGCTCCAGCGGCTTGTTGGTGGCGGCCAGCACGCGGACGTCGACGGCGATGTCGCGCTTGCCGCCGAGGCGGGCGAACTCGCCATCCTGCAGGACGTGCAGCAGCTTGGCCTGCAGGGCGGGGTGCATTTCGCTGATCTCGTCGAGGAAAATCGTGCCCGCGTTGGCCTGGTCGAATTTGCCCAGCTTCTGGCGGTTGGCGCCGGTAAAAGCGCCGGGCTCGTAGCCGAAGAGCTCGCTTTCCAGCAGCTCGTGGGGGATGGCGGCGCAGTTGACCTTGACGAAGGGCTTGTCGCGGCGTGCCGACTGGCCGTACACCATGCGCGCGACCACTTCCTTGCCGGTGCCGCTCTCGCCGCGGATGAGCACGGTGGCGTTGGTGTCGGCCACCTGCTCGATGGTCATTTTGACTTCTTCCATCTTCGGGCTGGTACCGAAGAGCATGGTGAAGTCGCTCTGGCGGCGGACCTGCTCGCGTAACTGGGTGACTTCATTGACCAGGCGAAGCTTGTCGACGACCTTGGCGATGCGGAGTTCCAGTTCCTTGGGCTCGAAGGGCTTGCTGAGGTAGTCTTCCGCGCCGAGCTTGGAGGCCTTGAAGATGAGGTCGGGATTGTTCTGGCCGGAGAGCATGATAACGGCGATATCGGGCTTGATCTGCTTCAGCCGCTCCAGCGTTTCCAGGCCGTCCATGCCGGGCATGGAGACGTCCAGCAGGACCAGGTTGGGGTCGTAGACGCGGAACATGCGGATGGCTTCTTCGCCGCTGGCGGCGGAGCTGACGTCGAAATTGTGGCGCGACAGGTAGCTGCTCAGGTAGCGGGCCATGCTCCCGTCGTCGTCCACGATCAGCACCCGGGTCTTCGGCAACATCCGGTTTCCTCCGATACTGGTCCCCATATTCAGTGGCAACTCCGTTACCAAACGGCAGCTCAGGTCAAATTTTGAGTACCTGGGGTGGAGCCCCACGGGCGACCCCGGGTAATTGAGGCGTTAACCGTGCTCACCTTGCTAACGCCTGTAGCATCAGCCAGATGCGGTCCACAGCGGAGGCCCGCCCCGAGGCTCCGGACTGGAATCCTCGTTCCATTTCGGGACAGGCGAAGAGCGCGCAACAGTGCCCCCATTGTACCCCTGTTCCCACAATTGGCACCAAAATATCCACCTTAGGCCGAGACGGCGCTAACGGTCGTAGTGTGACTAGCTTCCGTGGGAAGGACAAAGCGGAAGGTGCTGCCCTCGCCCAGGCGGCTGATGAACGACAAGTGGCCGTGGTGGGCCTCGACGATGCGGCGCGCGATGGCCAGCCCCAGCCCCGAGCCTTCGCCCTGCTTCCGTCCGCGGTGGCGGCGAACCTGGACGAACTCGTCGAAAAGGTGCGCCTGCTCTTCCGGAGCAATGCCGGCGCCGGTGTCGGCGACCGCGACCTCCACCTGCTGGTCGCGGCTACGCACAGAAACGGTGATGCTGCCGCCCGCGGAGGTGAACTTCACCGCGTTGCCGACCAGGTTGACCAGCACCTGCTCGATGCGCTCGGAATCCAGCTTGAGGCGGGGCAGGCGCTGCGGCACTTCGACGCGCAGCGAAATCTGCCGCAAGCGAGCCTCATTCTGAAAGAGCGCCACCACGCCATTGACGATGCGGCGCAGGTCGGCAATTTCGAAGTTCATGCGCATCTTGCCGGACTCGATCTGGCTGATGTCGAGCATCGAGTTGACCAGGCGGATGAGGCGCTTGCAGGCGCCGATGGCTTCGCGCAGGGTTTCTTTCTCTTCGTCGTTAAGACGGTCCTCCAGGCTCTCGGAGAGCATGGAGTTGTAGCCGAGGATGATGCTCAGCGGGGTGCGCAGTTCGTGCGTGGCTACGCTGAGAAACTGCGACTTCAGGCGATCGAGCTGGCGCAGCTTTTCGTTGGCGGAGGCGAGCTCGTCGTTGTTGCGCTGCAGCTCTTCCACCAGCGAAGCGTTGGCCAGAGCCAGCGCGGTTTGCGCCGATAGCGCCTGCAGGAATCGCAGGGCCGAGAGGTGAAACGAGTAAGGCGTGGCGGCATTGTCGGCGTAGAGCACGGTCACCAGGCGGTCGTTGGCCAGGCCGGGAACCAGCGCGCAGGCGCGGATTTTCTGCGCCGCAGCCCAGGGGGCGAGGTCGTCGGCGGTGAGGATGCCGCCGCTCTGCAGGCGTTCGAGGATGGCGCGGTCGCGCAGCAGTTCATCAAGCGGCGAGGGGCACTGCGGTGCGCGGGCGCTGTCGAAGGCCACCACGCAGGCGTTCTGCACCCGCAGGACGCGGCGCACGGAGTCGGCAACTTCGCGGCAGATGTCGTCCACGTTCAGCGAACTGGTTACGGTCCGAGTGACGCGGTACAGGGTGTCGATTTCCGACAGCCGCTTGCGCTCCAGCGCGCGGCGCACCGCGGCCTTGAGATCGGGAACTTCGGTGGGCTTGAGCAGGTACTCGAGGGCGCCGGCCTGCACCGCTTCGACGGCGGTGCCGACCGAGCCGTAGCCGGTCATCATCACGGTGACGGTGTCGGGCGAGCGCTGCTGCACCTCGCGCAAGACGGCCAGTCCGTCCAGGCCGGGCATCTTGAGATCGGTGAGGACCAGGTCGTAGTGGCGGTCGTGGATGGCACGCACGGCGGAAGCGCCGTCGCCGACCGCGTCTACGTCATAGCCTTCCTGCTGCAGGATGGCCTGCACCGTGAGCAGCACGTTGCGCTCGTCGTCGACCACCAGGATTTTGGGAACAGGGGAAACCATTGAGCCTGACCACGGGACAGGAATGGCGAGCTGCTGGATTGGATGCAGAAGCGGAGTGCCAAGGTTTGTCAGCTAAGGTGCTAACGTGGTAGGTAGAATTTACCCGGGAGGGTCGACCGCACGCGCACGAACATATGCTAACGAAAGCCTCCGATGTAAACACCCTCGATGCCATCCTGAAGGCGATGTACGAGGTGATCTCCGGCCCGGCCGGTGTGGCGCGCGATTGGGAGCGCTTCCGCAACCTCTACGCGCCGGGCGCGCGGCTGATGCCGGTGGTCGCCGGGCCGCCGGCGCGCGCGCGCGTGCTCAGCCCCGAAGACTACATCCGCCGCGTGGAGCCGATCTTCGCCCAGGAAGATTTCTGGGAGCGGGAGACGGGCCGGGAAACGGAGACGTTCGGCCGGGTCGCCCATGTGCTGAGCCACTACGAGTCGCTGCGCAGTCCGAGCGGCGAGCCCTTCGAGCGGGGCACCAACAGCG
>DASUBK010000023.1:0-3416 GCA_035763305.1 Terriglobales bacterium
CTCGACATCGGCGATCAGCTTCTCGTTCTCCCTGGCGGTGAGCCACTGCTTTTCCCTGACCAGGTACTCCTCGAAGCGGGCGATGGGATCGCGGGCGCGCCAGTACTCGAAGAGTTCGCGCGGCACGTACTGCGCGGCGTCGTGGATGGCGTGGCCTTTCATGCGCATCATCTTGGCCTCGATCAGCGTGGGGCCTTCGCCGCGGCGGGCGCGTTCGCAGGCTTCGTGCGCCGCGTCATAGACCTGGCAGGCGTCGGTGCCGTCGACGATCACGCCGGGAATGCCGTAGGCGATGGCGCGCTCGGCGAGGTCCTTGCAACGGAACTGCTCGTCAGTCGGAGTCGAGTAGGCCCAGATGTTGTTCTCGACGAACAGCACCAGGCCGAGTTTCTGCACGGCGGCGAAGTTGATGCCCTCGTAGGTGACGCCGGTGCTCTGGCCGCCGTCGCCGATGTAGGTCATCACGGCGATGTCGCGGCCCTGCAGTCGTGCGCCCAAGGCCACTCCGGTGAGCACCGGGATGAGGTCGCCCAGGGTCGAGATGGGCGCCACCGAGTTGCGCTTGTGGATGTCGCCAAAGTGCGAGCTGGCGTCCTTGCCGAAGGTGGGCGAACCGGCTTTGGCCATGTACTGCATCATGATGTCGCGCGCCGAGAAGCCCTTCACCAACAGCGAGCCCTGGTTGCGGATCATGGGGCCCATCCACTCGTCGGCCTTCAGCGCGTAGGCGGAAGCGCAGGAGCACGCCTCCTGCCCCAGCCCGAAGTACACTCCGCCGACCACCTTGCCCTGCTTGTAGAGATTCTCCAGCGCGGTTTCCATGCGGCGGTTGAGCAGCATCCAGCGGTAAATCTCGAGGTGCTGCTCGCGAGCGAGGTACTTCGACTCGCGCAGCGGCGGCGGTGGCGCGCTGAGGTCGCCGTGGGCTACGTAGCGGACCACGTCGCCGTCGCGCACCTGCTCGATGCTGATGGCGTTGTGCTCCCGGCGCCAGTCGGGAATGACGTAGCAACGCTGGTTGCGCGCCGACTCGGCCATCTCGATGACGGCGCGACGCCTGACGCCGTTCGAGGGAGCCGCTTTGGGCGCGGGCTTGGCCTTCTTCTTCGCCATAGAACGACCTATTAAACCATGAACGGAAGAGCGAACCACAGAGGACACAGAGGAACACGGAGGAAAGTCTATGGAGAATTCCTCTGTGATCCTCTGTGTCCTCTGTGGTTAAGGATTGGCGTGATCGTCCCAGAACTCGGGAGTGCCATCCCTTCCGTCAATAGCTCCGGCGGCGGAACGGTGCTACAACACGCTCATGCGCACAGCTTGTTTCCCCGTCCCGCTGCTGGCCGCGCTGTCCCTGGCCGCGCAAACATTGCCCGCACCGCCGCCGCAAGCGCCGCAGCGCCCGCGCACGGTGGTGATCATGGCGGGCCCGCCGCCGTCGCAGAGCCGCGCCATCTGGGTGTTGCAAGGCAAGAACCAGTTGCTGAGGTACGACGGCGACCAGTTCAAGCAGTGGAGCGGGGTGGGGCTGCCGCCGGAGGCGCACGACCATCCCGAGAACATCACCATCAGCCGCGGCGGCGAGGTGCTGTACCGATATGCGAACGACGGCCGCAGCACCACGCGCTTCTGGACCTCCGATCCGCGGCAGTCCGAGCTGGTCGGCGGCGCGTATGAGGAGCGGCCCGCCGGGAACGGCGATTCGCTGATCACCGCGGCCTCGCCGGAGATTCACTTCAGCGCCGACGGGCAACAGCTCTACTGGTTCGAGACCCGCACCGTGACCCGCGCCGCCGACTCCGACAAGGCGCGCGAGGCAGCCTTTATCTCCTGGAGCACCGGGCTGGACGGCCGCTCACCGCAAAAGGTCGCCGAGTTGGCCTTTCCGCGCTGCGTCTGCGAAACCGGGGTGTGCTCCGAGAGCTGCCCCGAAGCGGTGGTGTGGGCGCCGCGAGAAGGAGTCTCCGACTACTTCTTCATGACCCAATTCGTCGAGGGGCAAATCCAGTCGACGGTGCAGGAGACCGACGTGTACCGGCTGGTGAACGGCGCCTGGACAGCGCAGAAGCTGGCCAATCCGGTGGATCGCTTCCTCGACGCCGCCGACCACGGCAACCTGTTTGTGACCGTCACCGACGACGGCGCCTGCTGCGGCTGGTCCAACGAGGGCGACGACACGGCCTCGTTTACGCGCAACGGCGGCGAGGTGCAGTTCTATGACGAGCGGCAGCGCTTCCACAACGACAATTACGACGTGAGCTTCTTCGTGGGCGACGCGGCCATTTCGCCGGATGCGGCAAGAATCGGGTACACCCTCCAGGCGAGCAGTCTGGAGGGCGGCGAACTGCGCGTCGCCGACAGCGGCAAAGAAAATCCCGAGGAAAAAGCGCGGCTGCTGAAGCTCCTGCCGGAGATGCCGCGGGTGGAGATGATCCTGCTGAGCGCGCCGGGCACGGTGGCGTTCAGTCTGCCGCGCGCCGAGCTGGTGGGTTGGCTCGACGCCAAGCGAATGCTGGCGTTCAGCAATGGGGAACTGCTGGTCATCGACGCGGCGACGGGGAAGAGCACGCCGACGGCGATCAAGGCGGAGGCCAGGAAGTTCGTGTTCCTGCAGTAGAAAATCAACCACAGAGGACACAGAGGGCCACAGAGGAAAGCCATTCTTGAATTTCCTCTGTGATCCTCTGTGTCCTCTGTGGTTGACTTGGACGATTCACGCTAAGAAGATTTCGTCCTCGCCGGCGACTTTGCGTTCGTTGTCGGGAGCGCGGGCGGGAACGCCGACGGTGCGGCCCAGCAACTGGTCCAGCGTATCCACCCACAAAACCTGCTGCAGGAAGACGCGGCCGAAGTTGCGGGCGACGGATTGGGCGACGTCGTCGAGCGAGGGCACAGCCGAGGGCGGCTGCACCACATCACGCAATTCGGTTTCGATCGAGGTGACCGGCTTGTCGGTGATGCCGCAGGGAACGATCAGCTCGAAATTGCGCAGCGGCTCGTCGGTGACGTTGAGGGCGAAGCCGTGCGAGGTCACGCCGCGGGAGATGTGAACGCCGATGGCTGCGATCTTTCCCGCCGCACGCGAGGGCGCGTGCGCTCCAACAATATCGGTCCAAACTCCGGTCAGGCCCTTGATCCGCGCCGTGGCGATGCCGAACTCGGAGCAGGTGCGGATCAGGACTTCTTCCAGGCGGCGCACGAAGTCCACCGCCCCCAGGAGGCGGGGCGCGTCGTCGCCGCGGTCGGCGGATTGGGGGAAGTCGGCGCGCAGCGCGCGGAGATCGAAGATGGGATAGCCGACCAGTTGGCCGGGTCCGTGGTAGGTGACGTCGCCGCCGCGATCGCACTCGAACAACTCCACGCCGCGTGAGTGCAGCAGAGAATCAGAGGCGAGGACGTTCGCGCGCTTGGCGTTG
>DASUBK010000024.1:0-12673 GCA_035763305.1 Terriglobales bacterium
CTTCTGAAACGACAGGGTTCCGGAAGCGGTCTGTCCCGCGATCGAGAAGGTGACCTGCCAGTCGCCCGCGAGCGTCTTTCGCATGGCGCCGGCGTGTTGCGCTGGCGCGGCCGAACCTGCCAGCGAGAGCATCAGGACGACAGCGACGAATGTGAGTTTGTACATTGCTATCTCCACCCCTTGAAAATAAGTTGCTGGGTGCAGATTTCCTTGTGTTGCGAGGCGCGTCAATCGAAATGAACTTGCGCGGCGCTGATACCGTACAAAACGCAAGCGGGTGTTCGAGAACGCGATGAAGATGGCAGGAGCGAAGGACCGGCGAGTGTCGCGCACGCGCAGCCGGCTGACCGTGGCGCTGCGCGGGCTGATCCAGCAGAAGCCGCTGCGCGAGATCACCGTGCAGGACGTGCTGGATGCGGCGGGCGTCAGCCGCTCGACCTTCTACGCGCATTTCGAGGACACCGAAGACCTGTTTCTCACCGACGTGGACGAATTTCTCCAGCACATGGCGAATTGCCTTTCCAAGGCGGGCGACAAGTCGGAGCGGCTGGTGGCGGTGCGCGAGTTCTTCGCGCATGTCGGCGAGGCCAAGTCCATGCAGCTGGCGCTGGCGCGCTCCGACCGGCTGGCCGACTTCTTCGACCTGGCGACGGAGCATTTTGCCCGCGGCATCGAGCGCCGCCTGGGCGAGCTGCCGCGCTCGCGCGCGCTCTCCGCGAGCGAGCGCCAGGCGCTGGCGCAGGCGCTGGCCGGCGCGCTCATCGCGCAACTGCGCTGGTGGATTGCCCGCAAGCACCGCCCCTCCCCCGAGCAGATGGATGAGTGGTTCCATCGCTTCGCCTGGGCGGGGATAGCGAAATAGCAGCAATCAGCAATCGGCACTCAGCCATGGAGTTGGAACCCACATTTTGCCAAACTCGATAACGCTCCCCGCTGCCAGCACACCAAGGCCGACGGCTCTGACTGCAAGGCCCCCGCCCTGCGCAACCTGCCCTACTGCCACTTTCACCTCTACGTCCGCCGTCCCGCCAAGCCGCACATGATGCCTTTCGTCGAGGGCGCCCACTCCCTCCAACTCGCCATCCACCAGGTGCTGCGCGCCCTCGCCGACGGCTCCCTCGAGCGCAAGACCGCCTCCACCATGCTCTACGGCCTGCAAATCGCCGCCTCCAACCTCAAGCGGCTCGCCGAAGAACGCGAGCCCATTGACGCCCAAGCCGAAGGCCGCCGCCAGCAATCCCTCGCCCAGTACCTCATCCACCAGCTCGACCTCGAACCCGAATCCGAAGAAGAGCACGTAGGTGCAGGCGCCCCCGCCTGCACGGGCGAGCGCAGCTCGCCTGCCGTGGCACAGCCGCCCTCGGCTGTCGACGATCTTGGAACTCCGATCATCCCCGAAATTCATGCCTGCGCCGATACCGAACGAAGAACAGGTAGGCCCCGGCGCCTCGCCGCGGCGATCGCTTGCTGCACACGAATGGACGCGCCGCGGGCGCCTCGCCCGCGGCTGTGCGTGCGCGCGAGGTCGCGCGCGGTCCAACACGGTGGAAACGACGCGGGCATCCGCAGGCGAGGGCGCCTGCGGCTACGTAAGGGTTGTTCGGGCTAGTGCTTGATGACCGCGCCCTTGGCGCTGTCGAGCGAGCCGTCGGAGGCGACTTTGAGGATCATGAGGACCTGGTCGTCGACGTGGACGCCGCCGGCGGAAAACGTGCGCACGTCCTCCAGCACGGCTTCGATGATGGCTTCGGCTGGTTCGTGGCGATGCTCGGCGACGCAGGCGGCGAGGCGCTCGGTGCCGTACTCGTCCTCGTTGAGGTCACAGGGTTCGGTGACGCCGTCGGTGCAGGCCACCAGCACGTCGCCGGGGCTCAGCTTGACCGAGCCGCGGGTGTATTCGGCCTCGGGGAAGAGTCCGATGACGGTGCCGCCTTCCTGAAGAAGAGCGTACTTGCCGGTCTTGCCGTCCACCAGGATGGGCGGGACGTGGCCGGCGTTGATGTAATGCAGGCCGTTGCGGCGCGTGTCCACCAGGCCGAGGAAGATGCTGAGGAACTTTTTGGACTTGGTGTCGTTGAAGATCATCTCGTTCAACGACAGAGTCAGCACCTCCAGCGAGTGCAGGTGCATGACCAGAGCGCGCAGCGTGGCCTGGAGGTTGGACATCACCAGCGCGGAAGAGACGCCCTTGCCTTCCACGTCGGCGATGACCAGCAACAAAGTTTGCGGGCCGAGGCTGAGGAAATCGTAGTAGTCGCCGCCCACCTCGTAGCAGGGCTGGTTGGAGACGGCCAACTCGTAGCCGGGGACGACGGGAGGCGCGTCGGGCAGCAGGCCGCGCTGGATGCCGCGGGCCATCTCCAGTTCGCGCTCCAGGCGCTGCTTTTCCAGGGCTTCGCGGTGCAGGCGTGCGTTCTCCAGCGCCATGGCCATGTGGCCGGAGAGCTTGGAGAGGAAGTCCACGTCCTCGTCGTTGAAGAAGCCGCGCGAGGTCTGGTTGAGCAACTGGATCACGCCCACCACGTCGCCGGTGTAGTGCTTGATGGGCAG
This sequence comes from Terriglobales bacterium, assembly GCA_035763305.1. Lineage (GTDB taxonomy): Bacteria > Acidobacteriota > Terriglobia > Terriglobales > Acidobacteriaceae > DASUBK01. The sequence goes on from DASUBK010000024.1 coordinate 2,551, forward strand.
GCAGAGCAGCGACTTGGTGACGTAGCCGGTGCGCTGGTCGGTGGTGGCGTCGAAGAACTCGAGCGTGTAGGCGTCGGAGACGTTGACCAGTTCGCCGGAGGCGGCGACGTTGCCGGCGACGCCGCGTCCGAGGGGAAGGCGGATTTCCTGGCGATCGAGGCCGAAGGCGACGATGGACCACAGCTGCTGGCGCTTCTTGTCGACGAGGAAGACGCTGGCGCGGTCGGCGCGCGTCTCGGTCTTGGCGATTTTCAGGATCAGTTCCAACAGCTCGGCCAAATCGAGAGTGGAATTGAGCAGCTTGGTGGCGTCGAAGAGCAGCGAGAGCTGGGTGATGGACTTCTTATCGAGCGCGCTCTGCACGGCGGAGGCGACGGCGAGCGCGGCGATGTCGGCGGTGGCGCGCCAGGTGGCGAGGAGCGGCTCGGAAGCGGGCGCGGCGGTGTAGTTGGCAATCACGCCGGCGAGGCGGCCAGCGGCGATCAGGGGCAGCGCGGAAAGGTAGGCGCAGCCGGTATGGTGGGCGAAGTCGGCGGCGAATTTGCCCAGGTCACGCAGGGATGTGTTGGCGATCACCTTGCGATGTTCGGCGGCCTGGCGCAGCGCGGGCCACAGTTCCGGTTCCAGGCCGGAAGAGCCGGAGGAATGGGCCAACTGCAACGTTCCGTCGGCGCCAGGCAGCCAGAGTTCGGAGCGGGCGGCGTTGAGGTCGGCGACGAAAGAGCCGGGAACCTGCGCCAGCAGTTGCTCGCGGGTGCCGCAGGCAGCCAGGCCGGCGGCAAATTGCCGGCAGGCAGCCAGGTGTTGCTCGGCGACAGAGAGTTCCTTGGCAGCAGTAGCCGTTCCGTGCGGGTTCACAGACCTACCCTTCAGAATGGGGGAGCGCACACCGGGGGGTTATGCGGGCGTTACTATATGCGGGGTCGAGGCGGATGTAAAGAAGGGAACTGAAATCCGGTCCATCGGGTCATCTCGCCATCGGGTCATCGGCGCATTTCAGAGGATGACACGACATTTAGATGGCCCGATGGTGAGATCACCCGATTCCGCTACTTGTCGTAGTGGATCAGCGACACGACTTCGTAGCCGGCGAGTTTTTCCCGGCCCTTGAGGAAGTCGAGTTCGACGATGAAGGCGAGGCTCTCGACCTTGCCGCCGAGGGATTCAACCAGCTTGCAGGTGGCCTGGGCGGTGCCGCCGGTGGCCAGCAGGTCGTCGACGATGATGACGGTCTGGCCAGGTTGGATGGCGTCCTTGTGGATCTCCAGGGTGTCCTGGCCGTACTCGAGATCGTAAGTCCAGCGGGCGGTGGGAGCGGGGAGCTTCTTGGGCTTGCGCACGGGGACGAAGCCGGAGTTCAGGCGGTAGGCGAGCGCGGGGCCGAAGATGAAGCCGCGGGCTTCGATGCCGAGCACGGCGTCGACGCGGCGGCCGATGAAGCACTGGCTGAGCGAGTCGGTGAGCTTGGCGAAGCCGACCTTGTCCTTGAGCACGGTGGTGATGTCGTAGAAGAGGATGCCGGGCTTGGGGAAGTCGGGGACTTCGCGGATCAGCTTCTTGAGGAAGTCGTGATTGGGGACATCGGCGCGTTCGCGGGCACTGCTGTTGGCCTGCTGCATGCGGCTACCAAGCTCCTTCGATACGAAAAGTTTTCAGATCGGCGACGGGACGGGCTTCGGACTCGTCCACGTTGTCGACGCGGGCGGCGCGCGGCCCCTGGCGCAGCCGGGAACGCAGCGCCGAGAGCTGCTCGTGGGTGCCGCTGGCCAGGACCTCGACGCTGCCGTCGAGATTGTTGCGCACCCAGCCGGCGACGCCGATGGTGCGCGCCTCGCGCTCCACGAACCAGCGAAAGCCGACGCCCTGCACGCGGCCGGTGACCAGGAAGCGGCGGGTCTCGGTTTGTTGCGCGGCAGCCACAAATGTCACCGTATCGGCAGTTTGTGATTGGCGGTTGGTGATTTTTGAAAGGCGCGACGGCGTCGCAAATCGTCAATCGCAAATCTTACATGAGCCTACGCCCGCGACAGGTACGCTCCCTCGCTGGTATCCACCTTGATTTTTTTCGCCCTCGTTGATGAAGGGAGGAACCTGGACCACCAGGCCGGTCTCGGTCTTGGCGGCCTTGGTGACGTTGGTGGCGGTGGCGCTCTTCAGGCCGGGCTCGGTCTCGACCACGGTCAGTTCCACGGTCTGGGGCAGTTCGATGCCGACCGCCTTGCCGTCGAAGAACTCGACCTTGATCTGCAGGTTGGCGATCAGGTAGTCGACGGCGTCGCCGAGAATGTCGCGCGTGAGGTAAGTCTGCTCGTAGTTCTCGGTGTTCATGAAGTAGTAGTTGTCGCCCTCGTTGTAGAGGTATTCCATCTCGACTTCGTCGACCACGACCTTGTCGATGGCGTCGGCGGAGCGGAAGCGGTACTCGAACATGGCGCCGGTGCGCAGGTTGCGCAGCTTGGCCTGGATGAAGGCGCGAAGGTTGCCGGGAGTGCGGTGCTCGACGCTGAAGACGGCGTGCAAGTCGTTGTTGTGCTTGATGACCATACCCGGACGCAGTTGTGTGGCTGGAATCGCCATGGAACCAGAATCTCCTTACGGTGGTGGCACGGAAGCGCGCGGCACGGCAGCGCCGCGGCTCACGAGGGAAACATTTGATTGTACCGCACGGGGAAGAGTAGGGGAACGCGGTCAGGCAGCGCGCCGGTCGTTGCCTTCGAGTTCCTCGCGCACCGTTTCGGCAAGCAGGATGAGGCGGACTTCTTCGGGAGTGAGAGGCCGTTCCAGGACTCGCTCCATGCGGCGGATCAGGGCTTCTCGTTCCAGTTCCCGGGCCTCGCGGGGAGAGCTACAGCGGAATGCCATATCCGGGAGTTCGATGCGACCCGCTGTATCGCAGTTGTCACAGGTGCTGCCAAGAAAGTGCAATCCGGGGCCGTTATTGTCACCCCGGATCCCAGGGAAAAATCGAACGGCAGCCCCGTTTTTCCGGCAACGTAAGAGAGGGAGGTATTTTCTAACCCCTCAGGGTATAGACGAAGGAGGACGTATGAAGGTGCGGGAGATCATGACGGCGGACGTGGCGACAGCGGCCCCCGACACCAGCCTGCGCGAGATCGCGAACATGATGCGCGAGGAGGATACGGGCGCGATTCCGGTGCTCGACGGGGACGAACTGGCGGGCATTCTGACCGACCGCGACATCGTGATTCGCTGTGTGGCTGAGGGACGCGATCCGGAAGACACTACCGCCGAGGAGATCCTGTCGGAGCGACTGGAAACGGTGGAGCCGGATACGGATGTGGGAGAGGCGTCGACATTGATGGCGCGGCGGCAGGTTCGCCGCCTGCCGGTGGTGGAGGACGGGCGGCTGGTGGGCATGGTGTCGCTGGGCGATATCGCGGTCAAGGCCGAAGAAGATGTGGCGGCGGACGCGCTGGAGAATGTTTCCGAGGGTGTCAACGCATCGAGGGCCACAAAACGGGCGCGGCCGCAAGCGGCGGTGGCGCGGCGCGAGCAGGCGGGCACGGCTCCGCGCGGCGGAACCGGAGGCACGAGCGAGATTGCACGCCGCGGCACGGCGCAGACCGGCAAGTTCCGCACCGGCGGGCAGCGGCAGGAGATCTCCAACCGCAGTCCGCGCGAGGAGGAGCAACGCCAGGCGCGGGTGATTCCCTTCCGCGAAGGCAAGGGTGGCGAGGCGAAAGGAAAGCGAGCCAAAGGAAAAAAGGTGAGCTAAAGCCCGCGGCCGGGTTGCGCAGTAGAATTGTTGGGCATCTCAGGAAAGCAGAGGGAAACAGCATGGATTACGAACGTTTTGGGGACTACCAACCATCCGAGCGCAGCAGCGTGGGAGTGGCGCTGACGTTTCTGTTCATCGGCCTGGGCGTGGGCGCGTTGTCCGCCCTGCTGTTCGCGCCGAGGTCGGGCAAGCAGACGCGGCGCATGCTGCGGCGCAAATACGAAGACGCGCGCGAGGTGCTGGACGATTACGCCGACCAGGCCGGCGACGTGCTGGAGCGCGGCGGCGACTGGATGCGCGACGCGAAAGACTGGGCCAAGGACGCCAAGGATCGTGTGACCCCGGTGGCGAAGGCGATTCGGAGAAGCTAGTTATCAGCTGTCAGCTTCAGCCAGAGGCGGCGACCGAAATCGCCGCTTTTTCACTGCCTTCCCGAGCGCGGAGGGATCTGTTGGAGACTCCGACACGGCAGGTGGCGATTACAACAGATCCCTCGCTGCGCTCGGGGTGCGCCGCTCACCTTGCGGAGGAAGCGGGGAGGACGTTGGCGTGGCGGGCGACCTCGCGCCAGTGTCCGCGCTCCTTCCGCCAAATACCGGTAAAACGCAGGGCCTGCGCCTTTCCCGCCATCGGCATGTTCCCGCCCCAGACGACGCTCTCGCTTCCGGCGACAATGGCCACCTCGCCGTAGATGCGCAGGTATTCGATTTTCCGCTGGTACGAGGTGATCACCAGGAAGCCCGATTTCACCATCTCCAGGACTTGTGCTTTGGTGACCAGCTTGTTCAGGGGATTGGTGACGACCAAATCGTCGGACCAGAGGCTGTCCATCGCGGATGGATCCCGGCTGAGGAACGCCTGAACTTCCTGGTGGTTGAGTTGGCGGATTTGTTCCTCGGCGGCTTTGGTGGGCGCTGCCTGCGCAGAAATGCCCACTACGCCGGCCGAGAGCAACATGAGAATGCGAGCGAGCAAGAGTTTCATGTCTCCTCAATTCGGGCAGTTTCGAGTTTCCGTTTCAGTTGCAGCCGGCCTGAACCGAAACTGCGACGCAGCATGTGCCAGGCCCCACACGATCGCGTTCACCGCATGCGGGTTCCCACCGCACGGGCGCACCCTGAGACCAGCAGTACGCCGTTGCTATCGAAGAACTGGACGGTGGCTTCGTCGTTGAAGTGATCGCCGTCATCGGCAACGACGATCGAGTGGTTGATGCGCTGCGTTCCCCGGGTAAATGGGCCGGCGGTAAAGAGGATGTAAGCGTCGTCGATGGAGGTGTAGCCGCCATTCGACGCTTGCGCCCAGACGCCATATCCGGAGGAGCGCTGGCCGGGTTGGAAGGCCGGGTTGGCGGTGGTTTCGCTCATGGTCCCGCCGCGCGCGAAGGCGAGCAGCGAGACAAAGGACGGCCGGGTGGCGCCGGTGGCGCAGTCATACTGGGTGACCGCAACCCACCACGCGCCCTCCAGGGCCTTCGGCGACGCGGATTGGTTCGACTGCGCCTGCAAGCTCGGTGCCGATGCCAGCACCAGCAGGCATAGAAGGGGCAGGGAGGCCGCAATCCCTGCAGTGCGGTAGCGGCGCATGATTCTTGCCATGATGTATCTCCTTTCCGGGCTCAGGGTAACGGCGGGCGCGCAGCAGGTCTTGAGGAACGCTTGAAGATTCTTGACCGAATTGTTGGGGAAGCGGGGGCCGACGGATTGGGATCGGGGCTTTCCTGCTAGAATCCGGTCACCTCCGCAGGGCCGTCATGCCGGAAAGCTCGCCAACCACCTACGAGTTTGGGCCTTTTCGTTGCCTGCCCAGCGAACGGCGGCTGCTGCGCGAGGGCCAGCCGGTGCGGCTCGCGCCCAAGGTGTTCGACACGCTGCTCTACCTGGTGGAGAATCCCGGCCGCCTGATCGAGAAAGACGAATTCCTGAACCGGGTGTGGCCGGATACGTTCGTGGAAGAGGTCACGCTGGCGCACAGCATCTCCGAACTGCGCAAGCACCTGGGCAGTGGCCAGGGGCCTTACATCGAGACGGTGGCCAAGCGCGGGTACCGGTTCACGGCCCAGGTCAAGGTAAACCGCCAGGCGCCCGAACTGCAGACGCCGCACTGGGTGCTGGCGGTCTTGCCGTTTGAGAACCTCAGTGCGGAAGCGGACCGCGAGTATGTCGCCGACGGGCTTACGGAAGAATTGATTGCCGTGCTCGGGCAGATCGATCCGGAGCACTTGAGCGTGATCGGCCGGACCTCGGTGATGGCGTACCAGGGCGCGAAGAAATCTTTATCGGAGATCGGGCGCGAGCTGGGGGCGACGCTGCTGGTGGAGAGTTCGCTGCGCGGGGAAGCGGGGCGGATGCGGATCACATCGAAGCTGGTCCGCGCCGCCGACCAGGTGCAGATCTGGTCGGGATCGTACGATCGTGAGCCGAACAGCATGCTCACGCTGCAGCGCGATATGAGCGCCACCATTGCCGAGCAGATCCATTTGCGCCTCTCTCCCGAGCGGCTGGACGCGCTGAAGCGGCGGCAGGCCCACTCTCCGGAAGCCTACGATTCCTACCTGCGCGGGCGTTACTTCTGGAACCATTTCACTCCGCCGACCACGCGGCGGGCCATCGAATGCTTTGCCCGCTCGACCGAACTGGATCCTGACTACGCGCTGGCGTGGGCGGGGCTGGCGGATGCGTACGCTTCGGGCCCGATTCACGCCGATGTCCGCCCGAAGGATGTATGGGAGAAAGCGCGGGAGGCGGCGCAGCGCGCGGTTGGGATCGAGCCGAATCTGGCCGAGACCCAAAGTTCTCTGGGGATGGTGAAGTTCTGGCTGGATTGGGAGTGGACGGAGGCGGAAGGCGCCTTCCGGAGCGCGATAGCGCTGGATCCGTCGTACTCGCTGGCGCATCGCATGCTGGGCATCGTGCTGGCGCACATGGGCCGCAACGAGGAGGAAACCCGCCTGACCATGCAGCGCGCCCGGGCGCTCGACCCGCTGCAGGCCATGCATCACGCGCTTTCGGCGCAGGTGGCGTTCGTACTGCGTGATTTTGCCGGCGCGCTTGAGTTTGGGCGGCAGGCGACGGTGGTCTTTCCAGGCTCGTGGATCGGGTATTACCAACTGGCCCAGGCGCATGAACAGCGCGGCGAATACGAATGCGCGCTGGAGGCGCTCGCCAAGGCGGCCAATTTCGCCAACAACAGCAAGATTCTGTCGCTGCGCGGGTATGTGCTGGGGAAGATGGGCCGGCAGGACGACGCTCGCTCGGCGCTTACTACGCTGCAGGGCCTGTCGCAGGAGCGGTATGTTCCGCCTTATGCGGCGGCGCTTGTTTATGCTTCGCTGGGGGATCGAGACAGCGCTTACCGTGGCCTCGAAATGGGGTTCGAAGTGCATGACGTGCATCTTGCGCTGCTGCCGGCGGATCCGAAGTGGGATGGATTTCGGGCGGATGCGCGGTTCGGCGACCTGCTCCGTCGCTGTGGGCTACCGCATGAGCGCCTGGGGTGAGTGGGCTTCGGAGAACCACGAGGTCCCTCGACTCGCGCTCCTTCGTCCTCCGCTCCGCACCGGACTCAGTTGCGCTCGCTCGGGATGACACGGCAGCCGGCGGCAGGGAATTCGCGCACGCGAGGGCGGGTGCGCTCCAAGATTTTAAGCGGAATTCCAGCAACGAAAAGGCCGCTCGTTGGAGCGGCCTTCTTCGTTCTGGATACTGGATGCTGGTTGCCGAGTGCTGACTGTTTCTTCAGTACAGCTTCTTCAGTACAGCCGGAAGTTAACTTCCACGTTGATCTGCACCGCGACGGGGTTGCCGTCCTTCTTGGCTGGCTCGAATTTCCACTGGCGCACCGCTTCGACGGCTTTCTCGTCGAGGCCAAGGCCGAGGGAGCGCTGCACGCGAATGTCGCGCGGGCGGCCATCGGGACCGACCACCACCCACAGCACCACCGTGCCCTGGTACTTCGCCTTGCGCGCCTCTTCGGAGTATTCCGGATCGGGCGCGTAGAGAGCGCGCGGGGCGCTGACCCCGCCGCCTACACGATACGGACCGCCGCCGATGCCGCCGCCCCATCCGGGGCCGACACCGGGACCGCGGCCGGAGCCCACGCCGCCGCCGCTGCCGCTGCCGATGCCGCCGCCGGAACCGGTGCCGTTAGAAGGCGGACCGAGCACGGCGGAAAGCGGATCACCCATCTGACCGCTGGTCGGCAGCTTGATTTGCGGCGGAACCACGACGGTGGGTTCGACGGCGAGCTTGGGATCGGGATTGCGGACCACCACCGCGGGCGGAGTGATCTGTTCCGCCGACAGCTTGGGCAGCGCGCCCTTGGAGGCGACCAGCTTGTCGTGATCGCCGCCACCGCCGCCACCGCCCGACGCGGTCTTCGCCGGCGGCAGGATGTAAGGGCTGATGTCGGTGACCATGTTGGTCGCCACTACCTTGATCTGCTCGCGATGCGTGAAGGCGAAGCTGCCGAGGATCACGATGATCGCGACCATCACCGTCTGCAAGGCGAAGGAGATGGCGAAATTGGCCGGCTTGGTGCCGTAAGTCCCGTAGGACAGGCCGTACAGCGTGGACATGAACTCCGGGGCAGCCGGTGGTTGCGGGCCCGACGGAGGTCCGCCAGCAGTTTTCAGCGCAGGAGACGACATTGTGGTACCAGCCTACGGAGTATAGACCGGATTAAGGGACAAAGGTTGCAAGAAATTGGAAGCAAAGGTCCACTCGGTTACGAGATCACACAAATCAGTGATGAAAATCACCACTTTAGCGGAAGACCGAGGCGAAAAAGGCCTTCAGATGACCGAAAAATCCGCGCTTCGGCGCCGGCCGGGCGGAGGGAGCCGCGGCGGTCCGCACCACGCGCGCCGGTGTGGGCGCGGGCGCGGGAGGCGGCGCGACGTCGAGGTTCCAGTGCGGCGTCTGCAGGCCCAGGCCGAGCCGGGCCACGGCGTACACCGGCGCGGGAATGGGATCGGTGGCGCGGAAGACAAAGGGGGCCTCGACCTCGACGTGAACGTCGGGAGCGGCTTCCGCCACCTTGGCCGGAGGCGCGGGCGCAGCAGCCTCGGGCGGCGGCGCGGCTTGGGCGACGTCGTTGCGCGGCGGAGGGCAGCCGCACTCAGGCGGCACCAGGTGATCGGGGTTCGCGACCTTGCCGCCGTGAAAAACCACTTCCTCGCCGGGTCGGACCTGGTAGGTGCCGTCGCCCAGCAGTTCAGAGACGATGATCGAGGCGGTGTCGTTGGGCAAGGTGCGGATGGAAGTGTTGCCTTGGGCATCCGCGAGGATGGCGATGTGGAAGGTGCCGGGCCCGGCGAGCAGCAGGCGGAAGTCGGGAGTGATGATGCTGTCGGCGGAGGCAGCGAGGGCGTAGTGCGCTTCCATCGAGCCGGTGCCGACGCTGAACATCAGATCGCGACCGTTCTGCGAGGCGTTAACGGTGAGGCTGGTGCGGGAGCAGATGCGGACTTCGCCGCCGCGCTCCAGCTTCAGCACTGCGGGGCTGGTGCCGGCGCCGACCGAGGAGCCGCTCATCACCTGGGCGCCGGTGGAGGCCAGCAGCACCGAGCCGCGGATGCTGGCATCGGAGGCGAAGATTTCCCCGATGACCTGGGCGGGCGCGGAAACGCAATAGAAAAGAGCCACCGCCGACAACAGCAGCAGGCGCAGGAGAGCGCGGAGAACACTGCGGAAGCCGGAGGAATGGAAGAACATTCGCGGAACTGCCGTGGCGCTAAGGTTCGGCCAGGAACTCGTACCGCTCAATGATAGCCGCAACCCCCACCCGGCCGGAAGCCTGGTCCGGCTCGACGCGTACGACGCGCCCCTTGCAGTGAACGCGGATGCTGTCGGTCAGAGTGATCTCCGGAGGCAGGGTGAGGGTGAATTCGATTTCCGAGCCTTCGGCGAGCGGCTGATCCAGATAAAAACAGATTCCACGGGCGCTGACGTCACGGGTCTGGGCGTTTTTCTCCGGCCCGGTCTCCGAGAACTTCACGGACACGGGAAGGCGCAGCGAGAACCGGCGTGTGGCGCGCTGCTCCTGTTGCGGCTGAGGCATTGGTTCCTCCACGGAAGGGGGGTCTTAAGAATGCTGCCCAACGCGGAGACTGTCAAGCCTTTCGGCGGCCATTTTCGCGGGGCTTGGCCCGGGTTGGCAGCCTTGGCGTCAGGAAGGCGGCACCGCCCGGCTGCACAATTCCCCTCCGCTATAGCTGCAGGAAATTGCGCAGGATCTTCTTTCCTTCCAGGGTGAGCACGCTTTCGGGGTGGAATTGCACGCCTTCGACGGGGAATTGGCGGTGGCGCAGGCCCATGATGACGCGAGTGCCGTCGGCGTCGTGGGTGTAGGCGCTGACTTCGAGGTCGCGGGGGAGGCCCTGCT
>DASUBK010000025.1:0-6951 GCA_035763305.1 Terriglobales bacterium
ATCTCCATCACCGACGGCCAGATTTACCTGGAAACCGACCTGTTCAACTCCGGCATTCGCCCGGCCGTGAACGTCGGCTTGTCGGTGAGCCGCGTGGGCGGCAGCGCGCAGATCAAGGCCATGCGCCAGGTTGCCGGCACCCTGAAGCTGGAGCTGGCGCAGTACCGCGAACTGGCGGCTTTCGCGCAGTTCGGCAGCGATCTCGACAAGGCCACGCAGGCGCAGCTCAGCCGCGGCCAGCGCCTGGTGGAAATCCTCAAGCAGGGACAGTTCCAGCCGCTGCCGTTCTCCAAGCAGATTCTGATCATCTTTGCCGGCACCGGCGGCTACCTCGACGAGCTGCCGGTGGAGCAGTGTCGCGCCTTCGAGCAGGAGCTGTACAAGTACGTGGACACCATGAACCCGGGCCTGCTGCAGGCGATCGAAACCAAGAAGACGCTGGACGACCAGCTCAAGGGCGATATGAAGAAGCTGCTCGACGAATTCAAGGAGCGCTTCGCCAGCGAGCGGCAGATGGTGGCCAAGGCCTAGGAATTGCGGAATTGCTGAAGTGGATTAGAAAGCGAGCGGCATTGGGAAATTCTGCAATTACCCGATTCCGCAATTCGGCAATGAAGTGAGGTCGGTATGACTCTGCAAGAGATTGATGGGCTGATCGAAGACACCAAGAAGCTGCCGCGCGCCGCCGATAAAGTGGCGCTCAGCACCGCGCTGGGAACGCTGGAAGTGGCGCGCCAGCTGGCGATTTTGAACGAGCACCTGGCGAAGCTGCAGCTCGATATCGGCAAGGCGGCGAAAGCAGGGAAGTAGTTGTATCAGGGCACGACTTTAGTCGTGCCATAAAAAGGACCTCAAGAAGCGGCTCTAGCCGCTGGCCGGCAACTGGTGACCGGCGACTGACGACGAACTTGGCCAACGTACTCGACATCCGGCGGCGTATTCGCAGCGTGCGCAACACGCGGCAGATCACCCGCGCCATGAAGATGATCTCGGCGGCGCGGCTGCGGCGGGCGCAGGAGCGCGCGCTGTCGGCTCGCCCCTACGCACAGATGCTCACCAACGTGCTCAAGTCGCTGGTGGCCCGCGCCGAAGTTTACGATCCGGAGACCGGCGAGCCGCGGCATCCGCTGCTGGCGCGCCGGCCGGAGAAGAACATCCTGCTGATCGTGGTCACGGCCGACAAGGGCCTCGCCGGCGCCTTCAACACCAACATTCTGAAGGCGGCGATGAAGTTCCTGGCCGACAAGCCGGGGCAGAACGTGGACCTCGAGTCCATCGGCCGCAAGGCGCGCGACTTCTTCCGCCGCCGCTTCCCCACGTCGAAGCCGGATGTGGAAGGCCGCGCCGCGCGGGTGCAGATCGTCGGCGAGCGCATGAACGTGATGAACCAGCTCTCCTTCGCTTACGCGCGCGAGCTGGCGGAGAAAATTATCGAGCGCTACACCAACGGGGAAATCGACTCCGTGTACCTGCTGTACAACGAGTTCAAGTCGGTCATCGCGCAGCGGCTGGTGGTGGACCAGGTGTTGCCCATCGGCGAGATCGGCGGCCGCGAGACGGCCATGGCGCAGGAACTCACCGCCGAGGAGCGCGAGCGCAGCGGCGAGGCGGCGCGCACCGCCGGCGTCAGCACCGAGGCGGCCGACACCAGCGAGATCGACCGTCATGCCGCCACCTTCGGCAGCGCGCAGGTGGACTACATCTACGAGCAGCCGCCCGACGTGCTGTTCCGCGACCTGCTGCCCAAGTACGTGGCGGTGCAGATGTTCCGCGCGCTGCTGGAGTCGGTGGCGGCGGAGCACGCCGCGCGCATGACGGCCATGGATTCGGCCACCAACAACGCCTCCGACATGATCGATTCACTGACGCTGGCCATGAACCGCGCCCGCCAGGCGAAGATCACCAAGGAGATTATCGAGATTGTGAGCGGGGCGGCAGCGCTGTAGCAGCAAGTTTCGAAGGTTTCGGACGTTTCGGAGGTTTCAGTCCGAGCCTGTAGAGAGTGGAAACCTCCGAAACCTTGGAAACCTCTGAAACCGGATTCTTATGGCAGACAAGATTGGACATGTAATTCAGATCGCAGGGCCGGCCGTGGACGTGCAGTTCGAAGAGGGCCACCTGCCTCCTATCTACGAGGCGTTGCGCGTCACCAGCGAAGGCTTCAAGGTGCCGACGCCGATTGACGTGACGCTCGAGGTCGAGCAGCACCTGGGCGAAGGCCGCGTGCGTTGCGTCGCCATGCAGCCCACCGACGGCATGGTGCGCGGCATGAAGGCCATCGATCTCGGCGGGCCTATCTCCGTTCCCGTGGGCCACGGCACGCTGGGGCGGGTGATGAACGTGATCGGCGAGCCGGTGGACAACCTCGGGCCGATCGCCTCCAAGGAGAAGCTGCCCATTCATCGCCTCGCGCCGCCGTTCGACGAGCAGGCCACCACGGCGGAGATGTTCGAGACCGGCGTCAAGGTCGTCGACCTGATCCAGCCGTTCTTGAAGGGCGGCAAGATCGGACTGTTCGGCGGCGCCGGCGTGGGCAAGACCGTCGTCATCATGGAGTTGATCAACAACGTCGCCAAGCAGCACGGCGGCTTCTCCGTGTTCGGCGGCGTGGGCGAGCGCACCCGTGAAGGCAACGACCTGTGGCTGGAGATGAGCGAGTCGGGCGTGATCAAGCCCGGCGATCCCGCCGGCTCCAAGGCCGCGCTGGTCTATGGGCAGATGACCGAGCCGCCCGGAGCGCGCCTGCGCGTGGCCCTGACCGCGCTCACCGTCGCCGAGTACTTCCGCGACAAGGAAGGCGCCGACACGCTGCTGTTCATTGACAACATCTTCCGCTTCACCCAGGCGGGATCGGAAGTGTCGGCGCTGCTGGGGCGCATGCCCAGCGCCGTCGGCTACCAGCCGAACCTGGCGACCGAGATGGGCGAGTTGCAGGAGCGCATTACCTCGACGAAGAAAGGCTCGGTGACCTCGGTGCAGGCGATTTACGTGCCCGCCGACGACCTCACCGACCCGGCCCCGGCGACCACCTTCGCTCACCTGGACGCGACCACGGTGCTGTCGCGGCCGCTCACGGAAATCGGGATTTACCCCGCGGTCGATCCGCTGGCTTCGACGTCGCGCATCCTCGATCCGCACATCGTCGGCCAGGAGCATTACGACGTGGCCCAGGGCGTGAAGCGAATCCTGCAGCGCTACAAGGACCTGCAGGACATCATCGCCATTCTGGGTATCGACGAGCTGAGCGAGGACGACAAGCTCACCGTCGCCCGCGCCCGCAAGATCCAGAAATTCCTGTCGCAGCCCTTCCACGTGGCGGAGCAGTTCACCGGCTTCCAGGGCCGCTACGTGAAGGTGGCCGACACGGTGCGCAGCTTCAAGGAAATCCTCGAAGGCAAGCACGACGACCTGCCGGAGCAGGCTTTCTACATGAAGGGCACCATCGACGAAGTAGTCGAAGCCGCCGGCAAGATGAAGGCGGCGGCAGCGTAGAACCGGTTGTCGGTCGCCAGTCGCCGGTTATCAGTTACGGCGAATGGCGACTGGCAACTTGTATCAGGGCACGACTTCAGTCGTGCCTCAGCAGCGACAAATGCCGGCGGCTTGAGCCGCTGCGCGTTCCGGCCGCTGACGACTTATGACCGGCGACTGACGACTGGTGACCGGCGACTGGCGACTGAATGGCAGACACTTTCGAAATCGAGATCGTGACTCCCGAGCGCGTGGTGGAGCGCGACGTGGTCACCGAGCTGCAACTGCCGACCACGAACGGCTACATCGGCGTGCTCGCCGGCCACGCGCCGCTGATCACCGAACTGGGGATCGGCGAGATTTCCTACAAGGCCGACGGGCAGACGTACAAGATCGCCGTAGCCTGGGGATTCGCCGAGGTCCTGCCCAACAAGACCACCATCCTCGCCGAGGTCGCCGAGCGCGCCGAGGACATTGACGTCGCGCGCGCCCAGCAGGCCAAGCAGCGCGCCGAAGAACTTCTGCGCAGCGGCAATCCCGATACCGACTTCGAGCGCGCCAAGAGCGCGCTGGAACGGGCCACCGCCCGCCTCGACGTCGCCCAGCGGAAGTAGCAATCCCAGCGTGCAAAGCCGCAGGCCGGGTTTCCCCCAGGGCTAAAGCCCATGAACTGGCTGCGAAATTCGCCGGCCTGAAGGCCCGCGCTTCCACGGTGAGTCAACCCTCCGGGCATGGATGAGATTGAAGGCCGGGAAACTCCTTAGCGCACGCTCCTCTCAAAATACGATGTTTTCTGTCGCTCTTCTAAGCGCCTGTTCTGATTTCGGAACATTCCACTTTTGGGCTAGGCTGCCGCCGGAATTCGTGCATAATGCGCCCCGCTTGCACGATTTCCGGAGGCACCATGAAGCGCGCCCTCGCCGTCACCGTCTGTGTTCTGGTCTGCTGTCTGGCACTGGTTGCCCAGGACAAGACCGCCAACGCCGACCCCACGTACCAGCAGCTTCGCCAGATCAAGATCGGCGACACCGTAAGCGTGGACAGCCTCACGCTCAAGCGTGATGCCGGTACCTTTGCCTTCCACCAGGGTGTGTTCACCCTGCTGGCGCCGGTGAACGGCAAGATCACGGGCGCGATCTACGATGGCGATGGCACCTTCTCGCTGGAGCCGCCGCTGCCGGAAGAGCGCCGCAGCCTGTCGCTGCTGAGCAAGAGCAGCGAATTCGTCGAGCACTTTCAGACGGTAGTGCTGCGTTTCAGCGATGGCACCGCCGACGAGATCAAGGCCGCGAGCAAGCCGGGCGGGACGCCGGTGGCCAGCGCTGCCGCCGCGCTCAAGGAGTCGCAGGACGCCGGCAGGTATCACCTCAACTACAACCTTGACGCGCGCCTCCTGGCCGACGTTCTCTCCGGCAACTCCGGCCTCTTTGTCGCCTTTATTCACGGCAAGAATTACGACAGCAAAATGGTCTACACCGTGGATCCCGAGGGCGCTCCGTTTGTGGCGCCCGAGGAAGTGTCGCTGCGTACCTATGACGAGGCCAAGGAGGGCATCTGGGCGGCCTTCCATCTGCAGAAGGAATACGCGAGTTCCACCCGGCCCGCTCCGGAAGCCAATCCCATCGATATCGAGACCCAGAAGCTCGATACCTCCATCGAGAAGAGCGGCAACCTGCGTGGCGACGCGGCCACGACCTTCAAGGCGGCGCGCTTCCCGGTGCGCGTGGCGCCCTTCGATTTATTTCCCTCCCTGCGCGTGAGCAAGGTCACCACCGCCGACGGCCAGCCGCTGGAGTTCATCCAGGAAGACAAAAAGGAAGATGCGAATTTCTGGGTCATCCTGCCCAAGACCGTCGCGCCGGGCGAGGAGTTCACCGTCCACACTATCTACGAAGGCAAGGATGCGGTCACGCCCTGGGGCGGCGGAAACTACTATCCCGTCGCACGCGAGAACTGGTATCCGGCTACGACCTTCGGCGACTACGCCAGCTATGACATGACATTTCATGTGCCGAAAAAGCTAAAGCTGGTGGCCTCGGCCGACCTGGTCAGCGACAAAGTCGAGGGCGACCAGAACGTCTCGGTGTGGCGCAGTTCGGTGCCTGAGGCGGTGGCCGGCTTCAATATGGGTGATTTCAAGGTGAACGAGGCTAAGGGCGCGGCCGGCATGACCGTCGAGGCCTACGCCAACAAAGAGGAGCCCGACTTCATCACCTCGCTCAAGAACCGCAACTCCGGCGCTCAGCAGTTGATCGGGGCCGGCCCCGACGCGACCGGCATTCGCACCGCCGCCTCCGACTACGTGGGCCCGCAGCAGATGATGCTGGGCGACATGAACACCACCGAGCTGATGCAGAAGCCGCTCGCCGAGGCCGATCTCGCCACCAAGCTCTACACCGCCTATTTCGGCCCCATCTCCTACAAGCGCGTTTCCATGACCCAGCAGACGGCCTGCAACTTCGGCCAGTCCTGGCCCGAGCTGGTGTACCTGCCCATCTGCTCGTTTTTCGACGAGACCGTACGCCACCAGCTCAAGCTGGACGACACCCGCGGCTACTGGCAGATTGTCGCCCCGCATGAAGTCGCCCACCAGTGGTGGGGTCACACCGTGGGCTGGCCGTCGTACCGCGACCAGTGGATGAGCGAGGGCTTCTCCGATTTTTCCGCTTCGCTCTTCCTGCAGATGGTGGAAAAGAACCCGCAGCGGTTCATCAAGTTCTGGAACGACGAGCGCGACCTGCTGACCGAGGGCAACGCCCAGGGCTTCCGCGCCATTGATGTGGGTCCGGTCACGCTGGGCTACCGCTTGGCCTCGACGCGCACCGGATTCGACATTCCCCGCCGCCTGATTTACCCCAAGGGCGCCTACATCCTCCACATGGTGCGCATGATGATGTGGGACAACAAGACCGGCGACAGGCAGTTCGAGGAGACCATGCAGGACTTCGTCAAGACCTTCGCCGACCGCCCCGCCACCACCGAGGACTTCAAGGCGGTGCTGGAGAAGCACATGACCGCCGAGATGGACCTCGACCACAATCACAAGCTGGACTGGTTCTTCAACGAATACGTTTACGGCACGGCGTTGCCCAGCTACCAGGTGGAGTCGTCGTTCGCTCCCGGCGCCAACGGCGCCACCGTCATCAAGCTCCAGGTCAAGCAGAGCAATGTCGATCCCAGCTTCAAGATGATGGTTCCGGTATATCTCGAGTACACCGACGGGAAGGTCTTCCGCCTGGGCATGCTGAAGCTCATCGGCGACCAGACCTTCAGTCACGACATTGCAATCAAGCTGCCGGAGGCGCCCAAGGCCGTGCTGCTGAACTATTACGACGACGTGCTGGCGGCCAAGTAGCCGTCAGCCGTCGGCCGTCAGCCGTCAGCCGTCAGCCGTCAGCCGTCAGCCGTCAGCCGTCAGCCGTCAGCCGTCAGCCGTCAGCCGTCAGCCGTCAGCCGTCAGCCGTCAGCCGCGGATGTTTT
>DASUBK010000026.1:0-3826 GCA_035763305.1 Terriglobales bacterium
GCACGATCCGAACCGTCTCGCGACCCAGCGCTACGCTGTCGCCGTACAGCGGAAACCTGCTCTGCTCGAATTCGGCCCACGCCGGCTTCGACTCCGCAGTTACCTCAATCCCTTTCTCCGCATCCCAGCGCAGCTTCTGCCCGGCATACAGAATCACCAGCGCCGCGCCCTCAGAAGGCAACTGCTCATCACCGATGGCCAGCAGCACGTCGTAATTCACACCCCGGCGATAGAACTCCCACGGGGTCTTGAACAGTTGGAAGAACTCGCGCAGGATCGCGTGCTCCGACGGATTTGCGACAACCCCGATCATTCCTGGCAATTCCTAGCGGGCCTGCTGCGCCGAGCGCATCTGCAGCACCAGCTGCGCGAGCCCTTTGAACATCGTGCCCTGCCCCCAGTGGAGCATGGCGGTCTTGGCTTTCATCAGCGGATATTGCCGGTAGTAGAAGTGGCCGTCGGTTGCCTGCATATTGCGGATGGTCCAGGCGGCGACTTTTTGCGCCAGCACCGCGGCTTCCGCATCACGTCCGGCAAACAAGGACAAGGTGTCAATCGCCTGCGCCGCGCACTGGATGTCCACCGGATAGGTGCGGTTGTTGTAGTACTTCGGCCGGCCGCTCTCCTCGAAGAACACTTGCTTAAAGTAAGCCAGCCCCTTCTCCAGGTTGGGACGGAAGTCGCCGTCGCCGGTCGCCTCCAGGTAGGTGTGCAGGCTGTCGAGGTTGTAGCCGGTGTGGAAGTTGTCGATCCAATGATGATTCGGCAACTCGGCGTAGCGCCAGCCGCCCTCGGGCAGTTGACGGGAGCAGCTGTACAGCATCGCCGAGCGCGCCACCCGCAGGTACTCGGCGTTGCGATTGTGTTTGGCGGTGCGCGCCAGCAGCCCGGCGCCGAGCATGTTGGAGTTGTGAATGGAGCTTTGCCGGTCGGCCAGGTAGCTGATGCAGTCGCCGCTCTCGGTGTGCTCGCGGGGCAGCTCCAAAATCCAGTTGCACACGCTCTCGGCGATGCGCAGGAACCACTCCCGCCCGCTGACCTCGAAGGCGTCCACATAGGCGTGGCCGATCAGCGCCGTCCACACGATGATGGGATCGTCGCTGGTGTAGCTGCCGCCGCGGGAGCAGAAGTCGAAGTGATTGCTCCAGCTGTGATAGCGGAAGCGCGCCACCTTGTGCTTATCCAGCCACTCCAGGCACTCCGTGGCCCGGTCCAGATACTTTTGCTCGCGCGTAGCGCGGTAGCGCAGCACGTAACCTGCCGCCATGTACCCGCGGCCCTTGGTCGAATCCTTGGGGCGAACTCCCATCAGCGGCCGCAGATTGATGGGGCTCTGGCGGATGGCCTGCATCAGCAAGCGTTCCGCGAACAGGTTGCCGAACGCCAGCGGGCGAGCCCACGACGACAAGCCGTCGAACGGCTCGTAGCCGCGGTACTCGTGCCGCTCGACCCAATCCTGCACTGCGTCCAGCGACCGCTCCACTTCCGCCAGCGCAATTACCTTTGGGACGGCGGCGGCCACGGCGGGCTCGGCGGCGAATCCGGTTGTCGAAGCCATGGGTGCTAGTTCCCTTCTGCGAGTAAATTTCTGACCAGCGTGAGCAGCGTTTCCCGCTCCTGCTGCCAGCGATGCAGGTCGTACACCCGCTGCCCGCGCTCGGCGATGTCGATCATCTCGGCGGGATGCGCGGCGGCGAACAGGATCCGGTCCGCCAGTTGGTCGGCGTTGCCGGACTCGAAGTAGAGCATCGAGTCGTCGTCGAAATAGTCCGTGATGCCCGGCGTACGCGGCGCGATGAGCGGCTTGCCCAGGGCCAGGTACTCGAAAATCCGCGTCGGCGTGTTGATGTCGGTGAAGGCGTTGCGCTGGTTGGGAATGACGCCCAGATCGCAATTGCGAATGGCGTCCACGATTCCTTCCAGCGACCGGCGGCCCATGTGGAGAACGTTCTTCTCCAGCCCACGCTCCCGGGCCGATTGCATGACTTTGTCCACGAACGGCGTAGCCTTGCCGTAGATGTGCAACTGCACCGACGGCATGCGGTCGCGCATCCGCGCCACCGCCTCCACCGCCAGGTCCACGCCATTCCGCTCCACCAGCGAGCCGTGGTACATCACCACGAACGGCTTACCGGCGGGGCGGCTCTCCGCGGCGTAAGAACGCGCCGGGCGATAAGGAAAGATCTCCTCGTCGGGCGTGTTCATGATCACGCCGATCTTTTCCGCCGGGCAGCTGCGGGCGGCAAAGATTTTCTGGCAGGCGATGTTCACCGTCAGGACCTGGTGGGCCCGCGCCATGCTCCATTTTTCCAGCCACTTCAGCAGGCGGATCGTCTTGCTCTCCGGCGCCACACCGAAGATGGTGGTCATCAATTCGGGCATGGGGTCATGCAGATCGAGAATGACTTTCGCACCCATCCACTTGGGCACCAGCGCGCTGGCCACCAGCACGTCGGGCATGTTGTTGATGTAGATCAGATCGTAAGGACGGCGGAACGCCTGCCGCACCAGCCGTGCCGCCGATGCGGTGATGAAGGTCGAGTACTCGCGCGCGTACGCCATCTTGCCGCCGCGCTGGTGCACGATCGGCAGACGATACACGTCGAGGCCGTTCACCTGCTCGAACGCCGGCGCGTCGCCGTCGCTGCAGCAGATGTAGTCGACGTGCATGCCTTCCTGGGCGAAGGCCTCAGCCGCGCGCCGCGGCCGCGGGTCTTGCGGATAGGACGACAGCACCACCATGCCGACACGCTTGCCCGCCAGTTCAGTGCGGGCAGTCTTCATGCGTGTCGACTGAGCGCTCACCGGCCGCTGCGGCTCGACGGGCACCTCGGTCTCCGTGCTCGGTTTCACTTCCACTCGTGTAGGAGTCACTACCGGCCTGTATTCCTGCGCGCTGGCGCAGGCTGGTTGGTTGGATTGGAACTTTGTTGTTCCGGCTATCTGATGGAAGAAATGTCAGGGCTCCGCGCTGGTAAGCGGAGCCGCCGAACGAGGAATATCAGAAGGCTTTCGCGGTTTCGGCTACCGGCTGCGAGTTCCCCGCCGACTTGCGGGCCTCGCGCTCCGCCTTCCGCATGTTGGAAGCCTGGATGGCCTTCAGCAGCGGCGAAGCTTCGATCTTGCTCAGGATCTCGATGTTCGGCATCACGCAATGGCCGCCGATGATTCCAGGGAAGTACTTGACCGGAGGAAAGAACTTGATTTCCTCGAACAGCGAGATGACCTCGTTGTAGTCGGTTCCCACCGCGTCGCAGTAGCGCTCGACTTCCTGCGCCCAGGCGATCATCACGCCGAAGTACGTGGTCTCGCTGAGCTTGCCCAGCTCGGTCGCTTCCGGCGAAGACAGAATGCGCGTCTTGAAACCCGCCTTCTCCAGGTGCTGCGCCGCGCGCTGCGCCGACGCTTCGTCCATGCCGCCCACGAACTTGGTGTAGTAGTGCATCTCCTCCTGCATGCGGGCGTGTTTGCCGCGCACCGGGCTGTGCACCACCGGCGCGCCGGACTTCTCCGCCACCGCGCGCGTCGTGCCGACTCCAACCGTGCTGTTGATGATGGTCACCGCGGGCTTGTAGCGCTCGATGTAACCGGCGGTCACGCCGACGAAATCGCGGATTTCGAAGGGGTAGCAGACGTGCATCACGTCCACACGGCCGATGTCTTCCGCCGGAGGCACGATGTCGATGCCGACCGTATTGTAGGTCTTGGAAAGGATGGCCAGCAGAGGCTTGCCCACTTCCCCCAGCCCGAGTACGACTACTTTGTTCTTGTCACTCATGAGTATTGTCTCCTGACGGAAGAACCAGATGCCGGCGGGCGCGGGCCC
>DASUBK010000027.1:0-7213 GCA_035763305.1 Terriglobales bacterium
AAATCGCCGGCGCGCGTGGTGTACTCGACCATGACCACTGCGTCGCTGCCCGGCGGCGCAGGAGCACCGGTCATGATTTCCGCCGCTTCGCCGGGAGCGATGTGGATGGCTTGCTCCGGGCCGCCGGCGCGAATCTCGGCGACGATGCGCAAGCGCGCGGGACTGTGAGCGAGGTCGGAGGCGCGAAGGGCAAAGCCGTCGCGGGTGGCGCGGGGAAAAGGCGGAAAGTCGCGGTCGGCAAGAACCGCTTCGGCGAGGACGCGCCCGGGACAGAGCAGCAAGTCCAGCCTTTCGCTGTCGGGCAGGGGAAGATTGGCGGCGGCGTGTTCGACCTCGTGGCGCGCGTCGGCGAAGGAGAGCGTAGTGGGCTGCGCGAGAGGCACAGGGAGGAATTCTATCAATGACGAATGCCGAGTGCCGAGTGCCGGATGAATCGACCGGGGACTGTGTGAAGCGGAGCAGAGCCGGTTCACACGAAGAACACAGAGGTTCTCACGAAGGCGCACCATCGGAATGCGGCAGTCGGCAATGAAAAAAGGCCGGTCGCGGTCGACCGGCCTCCAGATCCGGATGGGAGCTAAGTCTCGACTTCCACCGTTGTATTTTTGACTTCTCTTACTTCGACTTCTTGCCCTTGCCGAAGCTGGTTTCGATCTTGGCGCCCATGCTGGTGAGCATGTCCTTGGCGTTTTGCGCGTTGGGACCGGTGGGAGCCAGTTCGAGATACTTGTTGAAGGCCTCGGCAGCCTCAGGCGGAGCCTTGACGGCGCCGCTCTTGGGATCGACGGTGGCCTTGCCGAGCAGGGCCACACCCTTCTGATAGTAAGGTTCAGGCTGCTGCGGATTGGCCTTGATAGCCTTGTCGAAGGCGGCGACGGCGTCGTCGGTCTTGCCGGCGTTGGTCATGACCGCGCCCTCGTTGTAGTAGTACATGGCGGCGTTGGCGGGATCGGCAGTTGCGGCCTGCTCGAAGGCCTGCATCGAGGCCTGGAAGTCGCCGGCGCGGGCCATGGCGTCACCCATATTGTTGTAATAGCCGGGAAGCGGCTTGATGGCGATGGCCTTCTTGTAGTCTTCCACCGCCGCGCCGAAGCCCTCTTTCTTGTCGGTAGCACTGGAGGCCGTGGCGGCCACCTTCTTCTGCGCCTCCGCGAGGCGCGCCCACAGCAGATCGCGGGTAGGATCGCTCTGCGCCGCCTGGGTCAGGATCTGCACCGCCTGCTGGGGATTACCGGCGTCCTCAGCCTGTTTGGCCTGGGCGAGCAACTGGTTCAGGCCTTGAATCTTCTGGTTCTCCTTGGCGATCTCGGCGTTCTTCTTGCGAATCTCCTCGGCCTGCTTGCGCTGTTCGGCGCTCATGCCGCCGAGTTTGCCGAGATCGAGGTCCTGCACCTCGTTGGCGGCCTTGATGGGCAGCTTGGCGTTGAAGGCGGGAACGCCGTTCTGAGTGAGGGTGAGGGTGTACTCGCCGGCGACGATGCCGGTGATGGAGTAATTGCCCTTCTCGTCGGTGGTGGCTTCGTACTTCTTGCCCGCGTCGTTGGTCAAGGTGACGACGGCGCCGACCATGGGCTTGCCATCGGTGTCGCGGACGGCGCCCTTGAGGTTGCCGACGGCCTGGCTGAAGGCGGGAGCTGCCAGGAGCAGCGCGAGCACCGCGACCGTCAAAATCCTGATTTGCGTTTTCATGTTGCCTCCCCGGCAAAATGCTTGAAATTTTCGTGGCCGCGAATGCGGGCGGCCGGCTGCGATCGACCGAAAAATTATTGCGGCGCCGGCTGCGCGGCCCGGGCCTGGTACGGAATGGGGTCGGGGACGCCGGCGGCGGCGAAGGCGCGCAGGCGCAGCACACAGCTTTCGCAGATGCCGCAGGCGCGGTCTTCGCGGCTATAACAAGACCACGTTAAATCCAAGGGAGCGCCTAATTCAAGGCCAAGGCGCACAATCTCCGCTTTATTCAGGGCGATGAGCGGAGTCACGATGGCAATCCGTCCTTCCGCGGTCCCGGCGCGCACCACCTGGTTGAAGGCCCGGTAGTACTCGGGGCGGCAATCGGGGTAGCCGGAGCTGTCCTGCTCGACCGCACCTATATAAACCCGGTCGGCGGGCAAAACTTCCGCCCAACTGACGGCGGCGGCGAGGAAATGGGCGTTGCGGAAGGGTACGTAGGTAACCGGAACGGTTGGAGGACACGGGTCGGAGACCCGTGCCACACAAGCCTGGGCCACACGCACCTCACCCGGATCGCGGCCGTGGAAGCCGCCTTCGGCCTCGGGGACGGCGAGGCGCTCGTCGGTCAAAGCCGAGCCGCCAATGGCGCGGAAAACCTCGTTGCGGACGAGCAGGCGATCGCGAATGCCGAGGCGATCGCAAATGGCGAGGAAGGCACGACGCTCGCGCTCTTCGGTGCGCTGGCCGTAGCTGACGTGCAGGGCAGCGGCGTCGTGGTCGCGGGCAGCCAGGGCGGCGCAGACACACGAATCCATGCCTCCGCTGAGGAGGACTACAGCCCGGCCCTGCCTGGGTGCGGCCATAAATGTCAGGAACTCTATTGTCTCAGATGCGGGAGGAGGGCTGAATAGGTGTCTGGCAATCGGCTGTCGGCTGGGAGCAGCCGGTCGAGGTCGACCGGCCTCCAGCACGCAACGCGGATCGCAGCCGGTCGGGGTCGACCGGCCTCCAGCACGACCTTGATGATCTGGCGATGCGAAAGTCCAGTTTGAACGTATGATGTGCGCCGCGCAGGACTCAACCATGCTGACGAAGCTGCGAGCACGTCCGGAGTGGGAATTCTTCGCCGTGCTGCCCAAGGCGAGCCGCCCGCTGGCGTATGGCTGGTGGGGAGTGCTGCTGCTGCGCGGCGTGCTGCCGGCGCTGTTCGCGCTGGCCATGGGATTCCTGGTCGGCGCGGTGGAGCGAGGCGCGCCGCTGGCTGCGCCGCTGGCGTTGACCGGCGGCATTTTCGTGCTGCTGCAGGTGCTGTCGCCGCTGCACCAGGCGATCGGCGCCAATCTCGGCAGCCAGGCTTCGGCGTGGCTCTACGACCAACTGACCACGGCATGCGTCAAGCCGCCGGGTATCGGGCACCTGGAGGATCCCAGCCTCATCGGCGACCTGACGGTGGGACGCGACTTCGACCTGGGCATGATGGGGCCGCCGCTCACCATCGCCATGAACTTCATCTCGTCGGGCATGGTGGAGATGGTCGGCGGACTGGCGGCGACGGTAGTGCTGGCCGCGTATGCGTGGTGGGCGCCCCTGCTGCTGGCGGGCGCGTGGCTGAGCACGCATTGGCTGCTGCGCGAGAGCGCGGTGTGGAGGGACCGCAACACCGACGAAGTGCGCGCGGCGCAGCGGCAGGCGGAGTACGCGTATCGCCTGGCGGTGGACGCACCGGCGGCGAAGGAGGTGCGCCTCTTCGGGCTGGGCGGCTGGGTCAGCGAACGCTTCACCTCGGCGCGCCGACGCCTGCTGGATCTGCAATGGAACGCGACGCGGCTGCGGGAGCGGCCGGTACTCTGGTGCCTGCTGATCGTGCTGGGCGCGAACGTCCTGGTGTTCTGGATGATGGCGCGAGACCTGGCGGAGGGACGGCTCTCGCTGGCGGCGCTGGTGACCTTCGCGACGGCGGCGTTGAGCGCCAGCAGCATCGCGTTTGGCGGGCTGTCGTGGGCGATGGACTGCGGCTCCGCGCCGACCGGCGCGGTGCTGCGGCTGCAGGCGGCGATGGCGCCGAAGGGCGCGCTGGTCACGGGAGCACGAGCGGCGAAGGCCATGCCGGCGCGCGAGATTCGCTTTCGCCAACTGCGCTTCGCGTATCCCGGGGCGACAGCGCCGGTGCTCGACGGATTCGATCTGACCATTCCCGCGGGATCGTCGCTGGCGATCGTGGGGCAGAACGGCGCGGGCAAGACGACACTGGCGAAGCTGTTGTGCCGCCTGTACGACCCGCAGGAGGGCGCGATCGAAATCGACGGCGTGGACCTGCGGGAGATTGACGTCGAGGACTGGCGCGGGCGCATCACCGCCGTGTTTCAGGACTTCATCCGCTTCGAGCTGCCGCTGCGCGAGAACGTGGCACCGCACGGCGCGCCGGACGAGACGATCGAGGCAGCGCTGAACGAAGCGGGCGCGACGAATCTGGCGGCGCTCGATACGACGCTATCGCGGGCCTACGCGGGCGGCACGGATCTGTCGGGCGGGCAGTGGCAGCGGATCGCGCTGGCGCGGGCGTTGTGCGCGGTGCGCCTGGGCGCGGGTCTGGTGCTGCTCGACGAGCCGACGGCGCAGCTTGACGTGCGCGGCGAGGGGGAGATCTTCGAGCGCATCCTGGCGGCCACGCGAGACGCCACGACCATCCTCATCTCGCATCGCTTCTCCACGGTGCGTCACGCCGACCGCATCTGCGTGCTGGAGCACGGGCGGGTGGTGGAGTTGGGCACGCACGACGAGCTGATGGCCAAGGGCGGACGCTACCGCACCATGTTCGACTTGCAGGCATCGCGCTTCGGCGGCGAGGCGGAGGAAGGAGTGGCGCTCGATGCCCTCGCCTGACCGCATGCCCGCGGGTCTGCCCTCGATGTGGCGGGCATTGAAGCGCGCCTACATCGCCGAACCGGCGCTGCTCAGCGTGTCGTTCACATTGGCGCTGCTGGCGGCGCTGCCGGACGCGCTGCTGGCGTTGTGGTTGAAGCTGCTCGCCGACGGCGTGCTGCAACACCGGCGGACGCTGCTGGTGGGCGCGGCCATCGGTCTCGCCGTGTCGGTGGTGGCGACGTGGTTTCTGAAGGTGGTGAGCGATCGCACCCAGCGGCGCTTCCGCGATCGGGTGGCGGTGGCGCTGGAGTCGCATGTGGCGGGGCTGCAGGCGTCGGTGGCGACCATCGAGCACCACGAGCGCCCGGAGTACCTGGACCGTCTGGCCATGCTGCGCGACCAGGTGTTCGTGCTCGATCACATGTACATGTCGCTGTTCACCACCTGCGGGTGGCTGCTGCGGCTGGGAGTGACGCTGGCGCTGCTGGTCTCGATCAGCCCGTGGCTGGCGCTGCTGGCGGCGTTCGCGCTGCCCACGGTGTTGACATCGACCTGGCGGCCGGGCAAGGAGCGCGCGATCGAGGAACGAGTGGCGTCCTTCCAGCGGCTGGCGCGGCACCTGTTCGTGACCGCCACCACGGCGGCGCCGGGCAAGGAAGTGCGGGTCACCAGGATCGGCGAGCGGCTGGTGAAGCAGCGGCGGGAGGCGTGGGAGCGGTGGTACGGGCCGGTGGCGGAGGCGCGCTGGGCGACGGCGCTGTGGCATGCGCTGGCGTGGGCGATCTTCGGCGCGGCATACGTCGCGGCGGTGGTGTTCGTATCGGCGCGGTCCGGCGCGACTGCGGGGCAGGTGGTAATGGTTTTGGTGGCGGGAGCGCGGCTGTCGGCGTACCTGGGAGGAGCGGTGGGAGAGATCGGATTCCTGCGCGGCTTCTGGATGGACGGCTCGCGGCGCATGGCGTGGCTGGAGGATTACGCGGCGTCGCTGGTGGAGCGCAGCGATGTCGCGGCGCCGGAGCGGTTGGCGCAGGGCATCCGCTTCGAGCACGTGTCGTTCGCCTACCCGGGCACGCAGCGGCGTGTGCTGGAGGACGTCAACCTGGAGTTCAAGCCGGGAGCGGTGGTGGCGATTGTCGGCGAAAACGGCGCGGGAAAGACCACGCTGGTCAAATTGCTTTGCCGGCTGTACTCCCCCGACGAAGGGCGCATCCTGGTGGATGGCATCGACCTGGGGCGCATTCGCGCCGAGGAGTGGCGGGCGCGGCTGGCGGGAGCGTTCCAGGATTTCTACCGCTTCGAGTTTCGCGCGCGGCATACGGTCGGTCTGGGCGACATGCCGCGCATGGAAGACGAGCCGGCGGTGACGGCCGCGGTGGCGCGCGCGGGCAGCGAAGACGTGGTCAGCAAATTTGCCGCGGGGCTGGACACGCAGTTGGGGGCTACGTGGCCGGGCGGCGTCGAGGTGAGCTTCGGGCAGTGGCAAAAGCTGGCGCTGGCGCGGGGGTTCATGCGCGATCGGCCGCTGCTGCTGGCGCTCGACGAGCCCACGGCGGCGCTGGATGCGGAGGCGGAGCATGCGCTGTTCGAGCGTTATGCGGCGGCGGCGCGCGGGGATGGGCGGATCACCATCCTGGTGTCGCACCGCTTCAGCACGGTGCGCATGGCGGATCTGATCGTGGTGCTGTCGGGAGCGCGGGTGGTGGAGGTCGGGAGCCATGCAGAGCTGATGGCGAAACGAGGGCAGTACGCGGAGCTGTACGGGATGCAGGCGGCGGCGTACCGGTGAAGGCCGATTGCCCGAATTCCGAGTGACGATTGCCTATTGAGAAGAACCCAACGCAGAGAACGCAGAGGACACGGAGGAATTGGAAGGCTGCAGACGCTGGCGCGTCCGCCGGACAGGCGAGGGCGCCTGTCCGTACGTAAGCGCCTGTCCCTACGTAAGCGCCTGTCCCTACGTAATCGCCTGTCCCTACGTAATCGCGGAACCCGCCGGCAGGATGCCGGCGCTACATTTTTATGCGCTACACGCCCTTGGTGGCGGGGTCCCAGATAAATTTGTGGATTTGCAGGCCGAGGCGGACGTTCAGGGCGTCGGCGACGATCCACTCGGCGAGATTGCGGGGATCGAGGAGAGCCTGCGAGATGTCGCCGCGGCCGGTTGCGTCCTTGCGGAAAGCGGGAGAGAAGATGACGCCACCGGCGCGCTGCTCGAGGCGATGCTCGCGAGTGAAGTCGCGGGCGAATTCGTAGTCGGCGCGGCCGGCGAGAACGAACTTCACCTCGTCGGCGGGAGTGAGGGTTTCGAGGTTCTTTAAGCGGAAAGTTTCGCCCTCGGAGGAGCCGGGGCACTTCACATCCACAATCTTGTGCACCGCGCGAGGAACGCGGGCTAGGTCGCGCTCGCCGCTGGTCTCGAGCAGCACGGTGTAGCCGAGCGCGAGCAGGCGCTCCATGAAGTGCAGCAGCTCTTTTTCCCGCAGCATGGGCTCGCCGCCAGTGATCTCGACCAGGCCGGAGGGAGAGAGGCGGCGGACCTCGGCTTCGACGGCTGCGGGTTCCATGCGCGTGCCGCCGGTGAAGGTGTACTCGCTATCGCACCAGGAGCAGCGCAGGTTGCAGCCGGTCAGGCGCACGAAGGTGCAGGGCAGGCCGGCGAAGGAAGACTCGCCCTGGA
>DASUBK010000028.1:0-5327 GCA_035763305.1 Terriglobales bacterium
GACCAGTCGGCCCGCGACCGCATGGCCGGCAACACGCGCGAGGGCTCATGGAATGAGTTGGCGCAGAAGGCCGAAGCCGCCGAGGACCAACTGGTGGACATCCACCTCACCGGCCGCTCGGAGGATTCCTTCCGCCATCCCATGCGTCTGTACGGCAAGATGATGGCGGTATTGCAGAACCTTGGCGAAACCGGCGCCGACCTGCCTCCGACC
The DNA here is from genome assembly GCA_035763305.1 of Terriglobales bacterium. GTDB lineage: Bacteria > Acidobacteriota > Terriglobia > Terriglobales > Acidobacteriaceae > DASUBK01. The sequence goes on from DASUBK010000028.1 coordinate 214, forward strand.
TCGCAGGAAATCGAGGTCAACCGCGAGTTCCAGCAGCGCCTGGCACAGGCCAAGACGGCCTACGAACAGGTGATGCAGGCTGCCAACCAGGCACTGAAAGGCGGCCAGTAGGCACCTGGTTCACAAGAAGACCGTTGTAGAACAGGTATGGAGGCCGGTCGACCTCGACCGGCCTTCTTCCTACCTTCCGCGTGGTGTGGCACAGCCGCCCTCGGCTGTGACAATCCCAACCTCGCCGCCGCACACGCCAAGGCCGGCTGTTCCACACTGCTTCACGCCGCTCTCCGCCACGGATCGTGCCGCTCCCGCCGCGGCCGCGGCGCCACCAATTTCTTAACCACAAAAGCCACCCCGGCGAACCCCAGCAGCAGGCACAAAAGCATCGCGATCACCAGCGCGGCCAGGGGATTGGTCACGGCTCCAATGTGCAGGCCCATAAATCCTCCTAGGCTGCGCGATCGTGTTTATGCTCCTCCTGCTCCGAACCGTGCCGCCGGTCGTCGAGCCAGGCCAGGATCCACCCGGCCAACACCAGCATTACCAGCAGCGCAATGAATCCATCCACAATACGAATCGGCGCGATCATGGCCGCCTCCCTGGATCGAAGCGATGTTCGACGCTCTCGCCGCCGAATGACAATCGCCGCAACACCCGCTCTCCCCTGTCGTTCAGGCTGTAACCGACCAGCGTGTGCGACATCGCCATAACCAGCTTCACCCCGAGGCACCTGGCTCGGGCCCGCGCCGGCGATCGCGTCTCCCGCTGGATAAATTCCATGGCGTGCCGCGCGCTCTTGCCGAGGTGGCGCACGTCGTACTCCCCCGCGGGTAGTAACACGCTTCCCACCCACACCGGCTCCGGGAAGGTCAATCGGTAGCGCTCCGCTGCCATGGCAGTGGGTACGAAGAACAACAGAATGAGGAGGAGGATGCCCGCGATGAGAATTGTCCGCCGCATATGGGGCCTCCACAGCCGGCCCGCTCGCTGGACCTTTCGCTGGCTTTAGTATTGGCCCGGCGGCGCCGGATTGCAGTGACGCCGGCCACCGCGGGCCTATCCTGTTCCACTTTGGGATATAGCCGATTTCCCTCTTCTCGCGCTGATTGCTATCTTGGGAGCTCTGCGGAGGTACGCATGCAGTACGAGTTCACCTCGATCCGGGAAGTTCCCCGCGCGTCCGATCCCCTCTTCCAGCACCTGCTCGACACCTATGTCTCCGAGTCGAACAAGGTGGTCTCGGTGTGGCGGCAGTTTGCCGACGCCGACCTCGGCTTCCGGCCGCACCCGAAGTCCAGCACCGTGGAAGAGATTTTTCGTCACCAGCTGCTGTCGGAGCGGCGCTTCTTCGGCGAATTTCTCGGAGCTCCGGAACCGCCCGCCGCCGAAGTGCTCCCGGTCACCTCTACTGGTGACGCGTACTGCCGGCGCTTCGTCGAGCTGGCGCAGCCGCGCCTGGCGTTCCTGGCCGCGCAAACGGCCGCGCGCTGGCAGGAGGTCGTCCCCTTCTTCGACGTCCAACGGCAGCGCATCTGGATCTTCTGGCGGCGCGTGCTGCACACCGCGCACCACCGCACGCAACTCACCGTCTACCTGCGCCTGCTGGGAAAACCGGTGACTCCGACCTATGGACCCACCGCCGACGTGAGCTGGACGGGCGCCGATCCCACCACCAGCGTCTCCGCCGCCCAGCGCAAATAGTCCCCAAACGCGCTGCCGCGGGCGGCCGCAAGCCCGTATGTCTTTGGTAACGCTATCCGGGCACTCTCGTGGGGACTTTTCCGCGTTTTCACTGTATTTTCGTGTTAACTAAGCACTCATCACCGGGTGCGCCGCTGCGCCTTCAGAATCGGCTGAGGACCGATATGGCCCTGTTCCGCCGCTGCGGCGCGTTGCAGCCATGACCAGCACTCACACCCGTCGCCCTTCTTCCTCGCAGCGCTCGCGCTGGAGTTGGGTCCTGTCCTTGCTGCGCACCGACTGCAGTGCCGTCGTGCGCAATGCTTCGGTCATCTTCGCGGTCGCCTGCGCCACTCGTTTGTACGGCGCTGTCCTTGGCTTCTCGGTGGGCTCACTGTGGATCTCCGGCCGCGAAATGGGATTTGTCGGCGCATCTCTCGCTGCCGGCCACGGTTTTGCCAGTCCGTTCGGAGTTCCCACCGGCCCGACCGCATTCGTCATGCCGGGCTATCCGCTGCTGATCGCCGCGATTTTTAAACTCTTCGGCACGTTTACCGCCCTCTCCACCTGGCTGGTAGTCCTGATGCAGTGTGCCGCCTCGGCACTGGTGATTGTTCCGCTTCTTCGCCTCGGCAAAACGCTGCGCGGCAACACCGCTCTCATCGCCGCCTGGATCTGGGCTCTCTATCCGCCGCTGGCCAACGAGGCCGGCCTGCGCATCTGGGAGACCACTTATTCCACGCTGTTCCTGATCGTGGCCGTGCTGCTGGCCCGCCGCCTGCGCGACGATTCACCCCTCCGCCTGTGGCTCGGGTTCGGCCTGCTCTGGGGAATTGCCACGCTCTTCAACGCCGCCCTGGTTCTGGTTTTCGGCGCGCTCGCGGGCTCGGTAGTCGTCCTGCGCCGTCGCGACGGACGTCACATCCTCGTCCGCTTTGCCGCCTCGTTCGCTGTCTTCACCGCGCTCTTGCTGCCGTGGATGGTACGCAATCAACGCGCGCTGCATGCCTTCGTTCCTCTGCGCACCAGCTTTCCGTTGGAATTCTGGATCGGCAACGTTTATTCGCAGAGCGGCTACTTCGACATGTTCGGCCACCCGGCCAGCAACCCCGTCGAACTGGACCGCTATCGCCAGTTGGGCGAAGTCGCCTACATGAGCGAAAAGAGCCATTTGGCGCTGCAACATGTTCGCGCCGCGCCTCTCGATTTCACCGTCATGACGGTTCGCCGTTTTCTGCGCTTCTGGATCGGCATTGGGTTCGACAGCGGAGTGTACTGGGCAGGTTTCCCGATCGTCTTGCTGGCCATCCTGGGAATGCTGGTCATGGCGCCCGGCGAGCGCTGGCTCTTCGTCGTTCCCTTCGCCATCTACCCCGCCCCCTACTACCTCGCGCATACAGAGGTGCGCTTCCGCGACGTCCTGGAGCCGCTGTTGCTGGTGCTGGCTTCCTTCGCGCTGGTCTGGATCGCCGAGCGCCTGCGCCGCAGCGTGGCGACGTCCCAACCGATGCCGTCCCCCGGGGAGGAACCTGTGGCTGCTCCGAATGTCGCCGCCACCCCATTCTCCGGCCCGCCACCCCGAACCGCCGTCATCATCGGTGCCGGGCCCGCCGGCCTCACCGCCGCTTACGAACTGCTGACCCGCACCTCGATCAAGCCCATCGTGCTGGAGAAGAGTTCCTTCATGGGGGGAATCTCCCGCACCGTCCACTACAAGGGCAATCGCATTGACATCGGCGGGCACCGCTTCTTCTCCAAGAGCGAGCGGGTGATGAACTGGTGGCTGCAGCATCTGCCCATGGCGCCGGGCGGAGACTCCTCCTCGAAGCCCGGCATGCTGGTGCGCCAGCGCCGCTCGCGCATCTACTTTCTGCGCCAATTTTTCGAATACCCCATCCGCCTCAGCCTGGACACCCTCTCCAAGCTGGGCTGGTGGCGCGATTTCCGCATCGGCGTGAGTTATCTCCGTGCTTCGCTCTTGCCCATTCGCCGCGTCCGCAACCTCGAGCAGTTCTTCATCAACCGCTTCGGCCGCGAGCTCTATCACACCTTCTTTAAGTCCTACACCGAGAAGGTCTGGGGCGTGCCGTGCACCGAGATCAGCGCCGAGTGGGGCGAGCAGCGCATCAAGGGCCTTTCCATCCGCGCCGCCATCGCCCACTTCGTCAAGAGCCTGCTCCGCTCCCGGAACCGCGCTGACCTCGCCCAGCGCCAGACCGAGACCTCTCTGATCGAACAGTTCCTCTACCCCAAGCTCGGGCCGGGACAAATGTGGGAGACCGTGGCCGCGCGCGTGCTCGAGTTGGGCGGCGAAATTCACACCGGCTGCGATGTGAAGCGCTTCGAACTGCGCCACGGCCGCATCGCTGCCGCCGTCGTCGCCACCGCGGATGGCTCGCAGCGCACCATCGCCGGCGACCTGTTCTTCTCCACCATGCCGGTGCAGGAACTGATTCGCGGCCTCGGCGAGCAGGTCCCCGCCAATGTCCGCGCCGTCGCCGACGGCCTCGTCTACCGCGATTTCCTTACCGTCGGCCTGCTGCTCCGCAGCCTCAAAGTCAACGACCGCAAGCTGATCCCCGACAACTGGATCTACATCCAGGAACCGGATGTTCTCGCCGGCCGCTTGCAAATTTTCAACAATTGGAGCCCGCACATGGTCGCAAGTTCCGGCACCGTGTGGGTCGGAGTCGAATACTTCTGCCGCGAAGGCGACGAGTTATGGCAGAAACCTGAGGACGAGCTCGGCCAGTTAGCCACGGCCGAACTCGAGAAAATCGGCCTCATTGCCGGCGCCGACGTGCTCGACTTCATCGTGATCCGCATGCCCAAGTCGTACCCCGCCTACTTCGGCACCTACGACCGCTTCCAGGAGATCCGCAACTACGTGGACGGGATCCAGAACCTCTTCCTGCTCGGGCGCAATGGCATGCACAAGTACAACAACCAGGACCACTCGATGCTCACGGCCATGGTGGCGGTGGACAACATCGCCGCCGGAACCTACGAGAAGACGAACGTGTGGGACGTCAACACCGAACAGGAATACCACGAGGCGAAGCGCGAGACGGCTCGCCGCATCGAAACCGGCAAAGCAGCCGCCGCGACGTCCCAGGCCTAGACGACGAAACGACAGCTCCGCCCTTCCGACACCATCGCCTCCCCTGGCGCCCTTCGCGGTAGCCTTTTGCTCGCGCTTTTCCCCGGTATTTGACATTCATACTTGGACTTCGATATCGTCCTCCGATTCTCATGCGGCCGGACAAGCGCCAGTACGACGGCCATCAGGACCTTTACTCCGGCCTCATCCGTCTGCACATCCTGCACCACGCATGTCACGAGCCAATCTTCGGTCTCGGCATGATCGAGGAATTGGCCCGGCACGGATACAAGCTTAGCGCGGGGACCATGTACCCGCTGCTGCACGGGCTCGAAGG
>DASUBK010000029.1:0-5602 GCA_035763305.1 Terriglobales bacterium
TCCCGCTGGGCGTCTATCGCGACAAGAAGAGCGATCGCGTCATCGTGCCGGTGCCGCAGAAGCCGGTCGCCGAAGTGCTGGAACTGGACAAAGAGGCTGCCCCGGTTGCGCCGCATCACCACGCTGCCGACATCAGCATCAAAGTCGCAGGCTTCGGCGGGCAAGGCGTGCTCCTGCTGGGCATCCTGCTGGCCGAGATGGGCATGCGCGAAGGCCGCGAGGTGAGCTGGCTGCCGTCGTACGGCCCGGAGATGCGCAGCGGCAGCGCTCACTGCCACGTGCGCTTCTCGCGCGAGCGCATCGGTTCGCCGCTGATCTCCCATCCCGAGGTGCTGATCGCGATGAACGAGATCTCGCTGCGCAAGTTCGCCCCCAGCGTGGCGCCCGGCGGACTGATTCTCTACAACCGCTCCGAGCTGCCCCAGGACTTCTCCGCGGCGCAGGCCCGCGTGGTCTGCCTGCCGGCCTCCGAGGTCGCGGACAAGCTGGGCTCCACCAAGGTCGCCAACGTGATCATGCTGGGCGCGCTGCTGGAAGAGACCGAGTGCCTGAGCTTCGAAACCGCGATGGCGGTGATCGAGAAGATGGTAAAGGGAAAGCCCGAGCTGCTGAAGATCGATCGCGAAGCGCTGCAGGCCGGCCGCGGCTTCATCGACAAAGAGGTGCGCGTCGGTCCGGTCAGCCAGCCCGACGGCTTTGCCTACTAGCGCATTTTGCGAAAGCCGGTCGAGGTCGACCGGCCTCCAGCACACTTCATTGCTTCCTGGAGGGCGGTCGACCTCGATCGCCCGACGGCCTTGACCGTCAGCGGGGGAGAGCAGCTGTCAGCGACATTCGGCCTTTCGCCTTTGCGGGACTTTCGCGCGCAATTTTGGTGTACATTCACTCGCCGCAAGCATGCGCGAGTATGACCTGATCGCCGCCTGGTATGCGACCGACCGCGGCTCGAAGGTGGGCGTAGCCGACTGCCTTGCCGTCGCTGCCACGCTCTCCGTCAATGCCCGCATTCTCGATCTCGGCTGCGGCAACGGCATTCCGATTACTCGAGCCTTGGTGGACGCCGGCCATTCCGTGATTGGGCTCGACACCTCTGCAGGAATGCTGGCGCGCTTCCGCGCCAACCTGCCGTCCACGCCCGCGGTGCTCGCGGATGCCCGGCGCTGCCCCTTCGCCGATGCCTCTTTCGATGCGGCGATTTCCTGGGGAATGCTGTTTCACCTGCCGCCGGCGCAGCAGGCAGTGGTTCTGGCCAGTGTCGCTCGCGTGCTGAAGCCCGGTGCGCCATTTCTGTTCACCGGCACGGAAATCGAGGGCGCAAGCGACGCGGGCATTACCGGCACCATGAACGGAGTGACGTTCCACTATTACGCAGTCGAGAGTTATCGCACGCTGCTGGCGGCAAGCGGATTGGAACTCGCCGGCGTTCATGACGATCCCGGCGTGAGCACCTACTATCTCGCCCGCAAGGTCGCCTGATCCTCCAATTTGTTTGACAGTGGTTAGTTTCTAAACAACACTGGTGCGGGTTTCCACCGCACATGAATTTCACCGCACTCGACTGGTCCGCGATCGTCGGCTACCTCGTCATCACTCTTGCGCTCGGCCTCTATTTCCGCCGCCGCTCCGGACGCAGCGTGGACGACTACTTCGTCTCCGGCCGCAACGTCAGCTGGTGGCTGGCCGGCACCTCGATGGTGGCCACCACCTTCGCCGCCGACACCCCGCTCCTGGTCGCCGGCCTGGTCTACACGCAGGGCGTTTCCGGCAACTGGCTGTGGTGGGCATTCCTGCTGTCGGGCATGATGACCGTGTTTCTCTTCGCGCGGCTGTGGCGGCGCTCCGGCCTGCTCACCGACGTGCAATTCGCCGAGCTGCGCTACGCCGGCAAGCCCGCCGCCTTCCTGCGCGGTTTTCGCGCCCTGTACCTCGGCCTGCTGATGAACTGCCTCATTCTCGGCTGGGTCACCAAGGCGATGAACACCATCATCCGCGACGTCATGGGCCCGACACTGGCGCAGTGGGGATGGCTGACCGGCTTTTCCCACGCACTGACCAACGGTTTCGGGCAGACCTTCTCCGGTCCCGACGGCGTGGCGCTGATCGTTTCCGTGTTCATCCTGATTCCGTTTACCGGCTTCTACGTGGCGCTGGGCGGGTTGTGGGGCGTGCTGTGGACCGACCTGTTCCAGTTCGTGCTGAAGATGGCGATCGTCATCGGCGTGGCGTGGTACGCGGTGGCCGCGGTGGGCGGGATGGCGCCGCTGATGGAGCGCGTGCAGGCCATGCGCTCGGCCAACGGCGGTTCCGATCCCTTCGCGCTCTTCCCCGATCTTTCCCGCGGTTGGACCACCGAGGCGCTCTGGACCGTCCCCGTGCTGACCTTCCTGGTCTTCCTCTGCGTGCAGTGGTGGGCCTTCTGGTATCCGGGCGCGGAGCCGGGCGGCGGCGGCTACATCGCGCAGCGCATCTTCAGCGCCAAGGACGAGCGCAACGGCCTGCTCTCCGTGCTGTGGTTCAACGTGGCCCACTACGCGGTGCGCCCCTGGCCGTGGATCATCACCGGCCTGGCGGCCATCGTGCTCTATCCCGGGCTGCAGCACCCGGAGAGCAGCTACATGATGATCGTCAACCAGCATGTGCCGCACGCCTTCCGCGGCATCATCATCGCCGGCTTCCTCGCCGCTTTCATGTCCACCGTCGCCACGCAGCTGAACTGGGGCGCTTCGTACCTGGTGTCCGACTTCTATCGCCGCTTCATCAAGACCGGCGCCTCCGAGCGCCACTACGTTGTGGTTTCGCGCATCGCCACCGTCCTGCTGGTGATCGCGGCCGGCTACGTCTCGGCGCGGTTGGCCTCGATCCGTTCGGGATGGGAATTCGTGCTCGAACTCGGCGCCGGCACCGGTTCGGTCTACCTGCTGCGCTGGTACTGGTGGCGCATCAACGCCTGGAGCGAGATTTCCGCCATGGCGACGGCGATGGTCGTCAGCCTGCTGCTGCGCGTGTACGCGCCGTTCAGCGGTAACGAGCCGGTGGTCTTTGCCAAGACGGCCGTCACCACCACCCTGCTGACCACGGTGGTGTGGGTGATTGTGACCCTGGCCACGCAGCCGGAATCGGAAGCGGTGTTGCTGGCCTTCTACCGCAAGGTGCGTCCGGACGTGCGCGGCTGGCAGCCGATTGCCCGGCGCGCCGCCGGTGTCACCCCGGTGCGCGATCTCGGTCCCAACCTCGTGGCCTGGATGCTGGGTTGCGCCATGGTCTACTGCGCCCTCTTCGGCGCGGGAAAAGTCCTGATGCGCCAGCCTCTTGCTGGTGTTGTGCTCCTGGTGGCGGCGGTCGTCGCCGCGCTGCTCCTCTACCGGCAGCAGCAGAGCCGTGGCTGGGGCGCCGAAGAGAGCCGAAAAAGTGCTGCGGTCGGCCAACCGCACCCCACCAACGTGTAACATACCCTTAGCGGCATTCCCGATTTCCCGTGACAGGAGAAAGCATGAAACCGAACTGGCTTTTAGGACTGGTACTGGCGCTGCTGCTGTGCGGCGTGGGGCTGGCACAAAGTCCGCCCAACGTGGACACCGGCGGCGTAGGCGGCATACCGGGCATGGGCAGCAGTACCTGGACCGGCACCCTGAAGAGTTTCGACCAGGCGACGCGCAGCATCACCTTGCAGCGCGAGCACAAGGGCAAGGAAGAGGACTTCACCGCCGTGGTCGGTTCCGGGGTGAAGTTCCTGGATGCCAAAGGTAGGCCGGAAGAAGGGCGCAATCTGAAAGTCGGCGAAAAGCTGCGCGTCTATTACTCCGAGATGCGGCCTAAGAACGGCGGCGACAAGGAGAACGTCATCTCCCGCATCGACCTGCTGGAGCGCGGCAAGGGCAAGGGCAAATGATTCGGGCGGAAGCAAGCCTCCGGCGGCCGGTCCCACGACCGGCCGTCTTCTTTGTCAGTGCCATCGGCCGGATTCCCGCTTACAATGGCCATGTGTCCCAGCCCCGCTTATCCACGAGGAGCATGCTGATGAAGGCAACTTGGATGGTAGTCATTCTTGCAGTGGTCCTGTGCGGCGCCGCCGTCGCGCAGTCCACCTTCGACCCCTCGCGCCACATCCCCGGCGCCGGCGCCATGACCTGGACCGGCACCCTGCAGAACTTCGACGCCGACTCCCACACCGTTACCCTGGTTCGCGACAAGAAGGGCAAACAGGAGACGTTTACGGGGCTGATTTCTTCCGACGTGAAGTTCCTCGATGCCAAAGGCAACGAGCAGGCGGACAAGAAATTGACCGTGGGAGAGAAGCTGAAGGTCTATTACCAGCCGATGCGCGGAGACAAAGACGTGCGCCACAACGTGGTGGTGCGCGTTGACCTGCTGGACAGGAAGCCGGGTAAGGCGCAGTAATTGCGGTGAAAAGCTAACGGCCGGTCCGAGGACCGGCCGTTGGCTTTTGGGGGAGGGAGAACTAGGCGACGATGGAACGCGACATCGGCTTGGAGTCATCCTGCGCCGGCTTGCGGTGATGCACCACGTGCTCCACGGTGGAGGCGATGCGGCCGGCGGCACTGCCCAGGCGGCGCGCCAGCCGATCCGGCCAGCCGCCGCGCGTCCCGCCGTTGCCGGCGCCGGCCTGCGCCACCGCTTGCTCCAGCGCGTTCACCAGCACCGCCGTCGGCTCATTCTTGGATACGAAGGCGTCGATGCAGTCGGAGGGAGCGTCCTCCGGCAACCAGGGGAGCGCGGAAAGAATGATGACGGGAATCGCCGGATCCCATTTCTTGATTTCGCGCGCCACCTCGCCGCCGTCCATGCCCGGCATGTGATAGTCGAGCACTACGGCGTCGAAGCTGCGCGAGCGGACGGCGCGCAGGCCCTCGGGGCCGCTGGTTACCGTGCTCACCAGGTAGCCACGCGTTTCGAGCAGAATCTTGCGCACTTTCAAGCTTTGCGGATCATCGTCGATGCACAACACCTGCCGGCTGACGGAGGTCATCCGATCGCTCCTGCCAAAGGGGTTCGCGCGGCGGGGAAGCGCCGCGACCTGGGACAGACCTGCCCAATGCACGGAGCCAGCCAAAGGGTACTCTCCTCGAATCAGCAGCTTAGCGACATAGGATTAAGGTGCCCTGTGTATTTTTTCCCATAACGGGAGGATTTGTTCCCTCGTCTCGCCCTTTCACCGCGGGCTACCCAGGGCCAAGCCAGTAGGGGCTTCGGCGCGGTTCTTGGGTAAGGATGGGCCCAACCAGCGCCGCCTTCGCTAGTGGGTCCCACGTACCCGTCTTCATTTTCGCTGGTGGAAGGGAAGAGGGGTGTAGGATAGCGGAGCTTTTTTCCTCGCACACCGGAAAGGAACACCGTGGCACGCGTGCTGTGTACAGGTGTCGATCGTGCTCTCATCCAGACCCGGCGCATGATGCTGGAGCGGGCGGGCCACCACGTCACCACTGCAATGGGCGAGGACGAGGTGCGTGGCGCGTGCGAGCAGCATAGCTTTGACGTGGTGGTCGTCGGCCAGACCGTGGTGGCGCCGGAGAAAGCGCGCATTCTCCGGCTGGTGCGAAAACTATGCCGCGGCGTGAAGGTCCTCGAACTCTATCAGCCGCAC
>DASUBK010000030.1:0-3998 GCA_035763305.1 Terriglobales bacterium
CTGCACGCCGGCTACAAGGCAAGCTACAAGTTCCGCGACAAGGACGACATCGAGGGGCTCGACCATCCCAAGCGGATGTTCGATTTGACGGACGGCCTGATTCGCCGCGGCTACTCCGATCAAAACATCGAGGCCATCCTCGGCGGCAACTTCCGCCGCGTGCTGAAACAAATCTGGAGCGCCCGCCAGCCGGCCGCATCAACGAAGTCCATGGCGCCGGGCGCATAGACGCTCTGGAACAGGTAGGCCCCGGCGCCCTCGCCGGGGCGGTCCAGGGTCGACCCAAATTACGTAGCCGCAGGCGCCCTCGCCTGCGGCAGAGCTGGCATCACGCTGGGTGGCGCTTATTTTCGGCTTTGTCGCGATGACCGCAGCTGCCGCGGACGGGGCGCCCGCGGCGTTTGACTTTTCGGCACGTACAGGATCGCCCCGGCGAGCGCCGGGGCCTACCGAATTATGGGGCTCACCCTCCGCTGCTAGCCTTTTTCTTTCGCGCCTTGGCGGGAGCCTCCGCTTCTGCCTCCGCCTTGTCCAGCGCCGCCCGCTTCAGCTCGTCGATATTCTTCTTATCCATCTCCGCCAGGCGGCGCACGTACTCCTTGACGGTCATCTCGCCCTGGGGATGCTGCCATATCTTGAAGGGCATGATGTTCGATTTTAGACCTTCCCCTCGAGCCCGCCTAGCCGGAGCTGCGCACCGGGGAAGCCGTTGAAAACACTATCCCTCAGAATTTCCTCAGAACAATTTCAAGGCTACGGCAGGACGTTATCCTTGATCTTGCCGTATCCATAGCGCATGCGAATCGTTTCCCGAGCCGTGGGAGCCATGTTGCTCCTGATTTCCACCCTGGGAGGCACTGCCGCCGCTGCTCCCGTCCTGGACCGCGCCACGGCCGCCGAGGTGCAGCGCGCGCCAAAAATCGACGGCACCCTCAACGACCCGCTCTGGGCCACGGCGCCGCCCATCGCCGACCTGAAGCAGCGCGAGCCGCTGGAGGGCACTCCCGCCAGCGAGCGCACCGAAGTTCGCATTCTGTATGACGCCAAGCACATCTACTTCGGCATTCACTGCTACGACCGCGATCCCGCCGGCATCGTCGCCACCCAGCTCCGCCGCGACCTCAGCATGGACTTGGACGACAACTTCGCCATCATGATCGATCCCACTCTCAGCCGCCGCAACGGCTACATCTTCCAGGTCAACCCCCTGGGCACGCAGCGCGACGGGGAAGTGGTGGAGGAGGTGGCGCCACAGGGCGATTCCATCGTGGACCCCAGTTGGGACGGCCTTTGGATCTCCGCCGCCGCCGTCACCCCCGACGGCTGGACCGCCACGATCGAAATCCCCTTCAGCACCCTGAATTTCCACGGCGGCGCCGAGACTGCCTGGGGCCTGAACTTCCGCCGCTTCATTCGCCGCAAGAACGAGGAGGACATCTGGTCGGGATGGCGCCGCGTCTTCGGCTTCTGGCGCATCTCGCAGTCGGGAACGCTCTCCGGACTGAACGAGGTCAAAGGCGGGCGCCTGCTGGTGCTCAAGCCCTACGCTCTCCTCGGCGGCCAGTCCTTCGAGGGGCAATCCACCGACGCCCTGCACCGCTTCGGCGGCGACATCAAGTACGGCCTTACCAGCACGCTGGTCGCCAACGCCACGTTCAACACCGACTTTGCCGACGCCGACGTCGACCAGCAGCAGTTCAATCTGACGCCCTTTCCCATCTTCATCCCGGAAAAGCGCCGCTTCTTCCTGGAGAACTCCGACGTCTTCGAATTCCTCACCTGGAACCACGAGCTGCTCTTCTTCAGCCGCCAGATCGGCATCGATCCCGTCAGCGGCCAGGAGGTGCCGCTCGACTTCGGCGGCAAGGTTGCGGGCAAGGCCGCCGGCTTCGACGTCGGCGTGATGGACGTGAAGACCCGCGAACAGGGGCCGAACCCCTACGCCAACTACAGCATCGTCCGCGTGAAGCGGCCGCTGATGCCCGGCTCCTACGTCGGGTTCATCGCCACCGACAAGGAGTCCGGCAGCGCTCTCGATCCCTACAACCGCTCCTGGGGCGCGGACGCCAAGTTCATTTTCTGGAAGACCCTCAACCTGCGCGGCTACTACGCCAAGACCTACACTCGCGGCCTGACCGGTAACAACGTCGCCGTGGGCGGCCGCGTCACCTACGCCAACAACTGGTTCAATCTGTACGCCGGGCACGGCGAGACGCAGGGAAACTTCAACGCCGAGATGGGCTTCATCCAGCGCGTGGACGACAAGCCCAGCATCGTGCAGGCGACGCTGACTCCCCGCCCGCACTTCGCCGGGCTGCGCGAGGTGGATATCGGCGCGACGTGGGATTACCACGCCAGCGGCGCCGGCAAGCTGATGTCGCAGGAGATTACGCCCAACATCTTCGCCATCTTCCAGAATGGCGCCACCATCAACGCCATACCCTACGACCAGCTCTACCAGTTCCTGCCCGCGCCGTTGCACCTGTACAAGAACTTCAGCGTGCCGGCGGGCGGATACCGCTTCGTCTCGCACACCCTCGGCGTCACCTCGCCCGGCAACCACCGCGTCACCTACTCCGGCACGGTGCAGTGGGGCGATTACTACACCGGGACGCTGAACAGCTATGGCGCCAACGCCGAGTATCGTCCCAACGCGCACCTCGACCTGGTTCTCAACGACACCCTCGACCACTTCCGCCTGCCGCAAGGAAATTTCGACATCGATCTTGCCGGGCTGCAGGTGAGCTACGCCTTCAATCGCTTCCTCAACGCAACCACCTTTGTGCAGACGAACACGGCCGATACCAAGGCAGTCAGCGTGAACTTCCGCGTGCGCTACACCTTCCGGCCTGATAGCGACTTGTACGTCATTTACAACCTGGGCAGCCGCTTCCAGAGCCTGGCGGCGGGAAACCCGATGAACCTGCGGGAGCAGAAATTCGCGGTGAAGATTACCTATTCGTTCATCCCGTGATCCTTTGTCATCCTGAGCGAAGCGAAGGATCTATGCATTTTGTCGCGTCTAGCAACTACAGAGATCCTTCGCTTCGCTCAGGATGACAAGCTGTGGAAGTGGCGCGTTCCCGATCCGTGTGGCAAACAGAACTGGACCGCAGCCCTGACCGCCTATAATCGGAGCATCCCAGCGGTGGGGTGCCTCGGTTGCAAGGCGACTTCAAAATTGGCGAGTGGCGGGTCAGCCCGGCGCTGAACACCATCTCCGGCGACGGCCAGAGCACCAGGGTCGAGCCCAAGGCCATGCAGGTGCTGGTATGCCTGGCGCGCCACGAGGGCGTGGTTTCCAAGGACCAGCTCATCGCCGAAGTGTGGCCCGACACCTTCGTCTCCGACGACGTGCTGCCCGGCGCCGTCTCAGCTCTGCGCAAGGCGTTTCAGGACAATGCCCGCCAGCCGCGGGTCATCGAGACCATCCACAAGAGCGGCTACCGCTTGTTGCCGGAGGTGCATTGGAGCGTGAACGGCAACGGCAGCCGCGGCGCGCACATTGAGGGCGAAGCCGACGCACTGCCTGCGCCCCAGCCGCGACGGCGCGCTGCAGTCCTTCCGCGGGTGATCTTCACCGTGGCTGTGCTCGCCGTCATCGGCATCGCTTACTGGCTGTTCGCCGCGCGCCGTCCGGACGTGGACTCCATCGCCGTGCTGCCGCTGCTCAACACCGCCCACGATCCCGGCACCGACTACCTGAGCGACGGAATCTCCGAGACTGTGACCAACGATCTCTCGGAGATTCCCGGATTGCGGGTCACCGCCTGGACCACGTCCTCCCGCTATCGCAACTCGGCCGCCGACCTGCAACAACTCGGAAGACAGCTGGGCGTGAAAGCGCTGTTGACCGGCCGGTTGGTGCACCAGGGCGACCGCCTCGTCGTTCAAGCTGAGTTGGTCAACGTGCGCGACGGCTCGCACCTCTGGGGCGGGCAGTACGACCGGCCAATCTCCGACCTTATCGCCGTGCAGCAGCAGCTCTCGCACGACAT
>DASUBK010000031.1:0-13380 GCA_035763305.1 Terriglobales bacterium
GTCGCCCTGATCGTGCAGGGTTACCGCAACAAGGACATCGCACAGCAGTTAGGAACCACCGAGCAGGTCATCAAGAACTACCTGCGCAACGTCTACGACAAGATCGGCGTCTCCGACCGGCTGGAACTGGCGTTGTTCACCATTCACCACCGCATCCTCGCCGAAGCCGCCGCGGCCACTGCCGCCGGCGCCGGCGGCCCCCAGCCCGCAGCGCAGTAGCCGCGCTCGTTACTCGACCCTCCTCGTTTATCAGGGCGCGGTGTGCCGCCGAACGCTCCGTTTCTGTGTCATCCCGAGCGAGTGCAACTGAGTCCGCGCGGTGCGAAGGACGAAGGAGCGCGAGTCGAGGGACCTTGTGGCTGTCGCAGCGCCGGCGAAGCAGCGGAAACCACAAGGTCTCCCTCGACTTCGCTCGGGATGACACCTGAATCTTCAATCCGCAATCTTCCATCTGATTTTCGCTACGGCATCACCGGCAGCACCAGATGCGACGGCATCGCCGGCGAGCAGTACACGCGCTGTGTCGCCTTCACGAAATCCGCCGCCTTCGCCGCGTAAATGCTGGGTACGAACTTCTGCGGATTGCGGTCGATGATGGGAAACCACGTAGACTGGATCTGCACCATGATGCGGTGACCCCTAAGAAACACGTGATCGTGGTCGCGCAGGGGCACGTTCCACTCTCGCGGCCGGTTCGCGGCCAGCGGCGCCGGGTGCTCGTTGCTGTCCAGGTAGCGCCCGCGGCGCACCTCCATCGCAATCGGCAGTTCGTAGCCGTTCAGCGACTTCGCGTATTCGCCCGGCGCCGGCCCGGCGCTGGAATTCCACTCGTTCTTTTGCGCCTCCTGCGGATACACATCGATCAGCTTGACCACGAAATCGCTATCCGTTCCCGAGGTTGACGCGTACAGCTTCGCCGCCAGCGGCCCGGTCACAATCACGTCATGGTCGAGCGGCGCGCTGACGAACGACAGCACGTCCGGACGGTGGTCCACGAAGCGCTGGTCGGCGACCTCCCAGGTGCGCCAGTCGCCGCCGGGATAGGTGGGCGAGATGGGCCGCTGGCGATAGGGAACCGGATTGGCGGGATCGGAGACGTACTCGCGGTACTCGTCGCCATTACCCGCCGGCGCGCTGAACGACAGCGTGCCATCGGCGTGCAGGTACAGGTTGGTCGGCTTCGCTGCCTTCGGCGGCCAGGCCGCATAGGTGTGCCAGGTATTGGACCCGCTCTGGAAGGTGCTGGCCTGCCACGCCGGCTTGGCGCCGATTCCGTGCAGGTAGTAGCGGAAGAACGGCGCTTCGATGTTCTCGCGGAACTCGCGCGCGGTGGCATGGCCGCCAAAGGGGATGAGGCCGATGCTGTCGCCCTCCGGCGAGTGCCACTCGCCGTGATACCACGGCCCGGCGACCATGAAATTGTCGTGCTGCGGGTCGTCCTTCTCCGCGTTGCGGAAGATCTGCCACGGCCCCCAGGGATCTTCCTGGTCCCAGAATCCAGCCACGTTCA
This sequence comes from Terriglobales bacterium, assembly GCA_035763305.1. Lineage (GTDB taxonomy): Bacteria > Acidobacteriota > Terriglobia > Terriglobales > Acidobacteriaceae > DASUBK01. The sequence continues at coordinate 1,511 of DASUBK010000031.1, forward strand.
GGTTGGGCACGGTGGAGCTGTGCAACTGGTTGACCCACGCCTCCTTCTTCCAGAAGTCGTCGTAGTCGGGATGCTCGATGGTCGAGTTCCAGTAGGGAATCTTGCCGTGCAGGTACTTGTCGTTGATGTTGGAGAGCGGCCCCAGCTCGAGATACCACTCGTAGGTGTCGTAGGTTTCGAAGTTGAAGTGGGTGTTCTCGGTCTTGCTGGCCTGCTCCATGACCGCGTACTCGAAGTTGTAGCTCTCGCGCAGGGCGCCGTAGCGGTGATCGTCGTCATTCATCCACTGGTCGGCGGGCGACGCCTGCTCGCTCACCGCCTTCAGCGCCGGATGCGGGTGCAGCAGCGTCAATCCCGCGGTCAGGCCGGAGTACGACACGCCATAGATGCCGACCTTGCCGTTGTTGTTGGGAACGTTCTTTACCAGCCAGTCGATGGTGTCGTAGGCGTCGTTGGTCTCGTTGGGAGTGTTGGGATCGTACTGCGACGACAGGTTGAATACGCCCTCGGACTTGAAGCGCCCGCGCAGGTTCTGCACCACGAAGATGTACCCGTCCTGCGCCAGTTCCTTCAGGTTGGCGGGAATCTGCTCCGGCGCCCTGGCGGGAACACCGTAGGGCGTGCGCGTCAGCAGGATCGGTAGCGGTCCTTTCCGGTTTACGGGCGTCAGGATGACGGTTTGCAGCCGCACCCCATCGCGCATGGGGACCATCACTTCCTGGTAGGTGAACGGCGATTGCGCCGCCGCGGAGGCGACCAGCAGGAACACGGCAAGACTGCGAGAGATCAGGTTCACGAGCATCACCCCAGGGAAAAGGTCGGGGGATTCTAAACCCTGAACCCCGCTTCCCGCATGACTTTCCGGCTATGTTTCATCCCCGGACGGGCAGAAAACGTGGCATCATGTAGATATGAGCTTCCTGCCCTCTTCGAATCGCCGCTGTCCACAATGCTTTGGCCGGGGAACGAACACCAAGGGGTCTCTCTGTCCCACCTGTCATGGAGTCGGTGAGGTCCCCATCGCTGCGCAGCAGGCGACGCCGCGGCAGAACGAACCGTCCCGCAAGTAGCGACTTCGGCCGCCCGTGCTGCTGATGAAGTTTTCAGCACCTCACATCACAACCTGATGTGACGAATTTGCGCTGCCCCGCTCTTTTCTAGTGCATACTCCTGCTCACTGGAGGATGGCACGGTGGGGTGCTGGCGCTTCCTTTTGCGCGTAATTCTGTTTACGGGCTTGTGGCTCACCGCGGTGGCCGCGCGCTCGCAGACGCTGCCCCCCGTCCCCGGGCACGGAGAGTGTGCCGCCATCTCGGCGCGCGATCCGCAACTGGCCCCGCTGACCGACCTGTGCCGCTTTGCCCGCGCCTACCGCCAGTCGCTGCCCAACTTCGTCTGCGACGAGACCGTCAGCGCGCACGATGACCGCCCCTTTAACCACCTGGCGCCGCGCGTCCTGACCGACGTAGTCACCTACGCCGACGGCGAAGAGAATTACTCCGACATCAGCATTGACGGCGTTTCCGCGAGCGAGCGGCGGCTCAGCAGCCGGGCCGGTGTGCCTCTCATCACCAGCGGCGAATTCGGCAATAACCTGGTGGCGCTTTTCCGCCCGCCGATCGCGGCGCAATTCCACTTTGTCGGCGAACGCCGCCTGCGCGGCAAACCGGCCTTGGTGTTCGAATTCCACCTGGCGGCGGCGACGAACACTTTCTGGAGCCTGCGCGACGCTTCGGGAACCACCAACTTTCCCGAGTACCGCGGAACCGTATGGATCGCCGCCGAACCTGCCTCACCCGAGGCCATGGCAGGCCTGCTGCGCATGGAATTGCAGCCGGTGAGCCTGGCGCCTTCGTTCCTCATCGATTCGGCGCAGGTGACAACCGATTACGCGCCGGTTGCGCTGGGCGAGGCCGGCCGCTTCCTGCTGCCCACCCGCTCCGAGACCTGGGCTTGCGTGCGCTCCGAGGGCGAATTGGCCCAGGTGCGCTGCGCCCGCAACCAGTTGCGTTTCCACGGCTGCCGCAAATTCGCCGCCACCGCCCGCATCCTCAGCGACGCGAGATAATTGCAGATTGAAGCTTTCAGATTGCAGATTGCTACGCCATCAGTGGTTTCGGCAAACACCCCAGGAATTGAATATTGAAAAATGAATATTGAATATTGGCCGCGATACCGGCTGTCAGGCGTCAATATTCAATATTCATGTTTCAATCTTCAATTTTTCTTCCGTCTGCCGGAGAATCTCTGCTCTCGCGACCCCCTCAACCAAATCTTCAATCTGCAATCTTCCATCTGAAATTCTTCGTGGTAAAACAGATAGTTCTCGATGATCAAATCTTTCCACAAGCTGCTGGTGGCCAGGAGCCAGAAGGACTACGCCGCGCTGGCGAATGTGTTTGCCGCTCTCGGCCTCGGCCGCGGCGAGTCCTGGAAGGGGCAGCGCAGCCAGGGAGTGAAGTTCGAGGCGCGCGAAGCCGGGGTGGAGATCGGCTTCGGCCGCGGCTTTCCCGATGCCGACCTGGTGGTGGAGTGCGACAGCGCCGACGCGCTTTACGACGTCGCCCGCAAGCGCGGCCTGCGCATCGCCGCCGAGATTCACGACGAAGACTGGGGCGCGCGGCTGTTCACGCTCGAACTGCCCGCCGGCGCAGGCCGCCTGGCGGTGTTCTCCTACAACCATCCATGGCGCGAGAACGCTGCCGGCGAAGGCAAGCTGGATGCCGCCGGCAAGCGATTCGCCGTCGTGGTCAGCCGCTTCAACGCCTTCATCACCGAGCGACTGCTGGAGGGCGCGCTCGACGGCCTTCGCCGTTGCGGTGCGGCCAAACCGGAGATCGTGCGCGTGCCCGGCGCCTTCGAAATTCCCGCCGCCGCCCGCGCCCTGGCGGAAAGCGGCAAGTTCGGCGCGATCATCTGCATCGGCTGCCTGCTGCGCGGCGACACCGCGCATTACGACGTGATTGCCAACGAGTGCGCGCGCGGCATCGGGCAGTCGGCGCAGGATACCGGTGTGCCGCATGCTTTCGGTGTGCTCACCTGCGACACGCTGGAGCAGGCCATCGATCGTGCCGGCCTGAAGATGGGCAATAAGGGCTTCGAAGCCGCGCTGGCGGCGGTGGAGATGGCGAATCTGGTCGCCAGTCACCGGTCACCAGTCGCCAGTTACCGGTCGCAAAGCGCCCGACACTCGACCAAGCGGAGTGCCAAGAAGAATCCGGCTGGCAAGGCTCGCCGTTGAGATCCCTAACCGCTTTGACAATCGAGACACATCCAACTACACCTACTGGGGACCGGCGGCTGGTGACTGGCGACTGAATGGGAACCCGACGCAAATCCCGCGAACTGGCGTTACAGATGCTCTTCCAGTCGGACATGGGCAAGCAGACCGCCGAGCAGGTGCGGCGGACCTTCTGGGCCGAGCGCAAGGAACTGGAGGCGGACGTGCGCGGTTTTGCTGACGACCTGTTTCGCGTCGCCGTGGATCGCGGGCCCGACATCGATCGCATGATCGAGCAGCATGCCGAGCACTGGCGTATGGAGCGCATGGCGGCGGTCGACCGCAACGTGCTGCGCACCGCGGTGGCGGAGTTCCTCGGCTATCCCGGCACTCCCAAGCCCATCGTCATCAACGAGGCGCTGGAGATCGCGCGCAAGTTCTCCAGCCCGGAATCGGTCAACTTCATCAACGGCGTGCTGGACAGCGTGGCCCGCGAGTTGGATAAACCGAGTCGTTAGTCGTCGGTCGTTAGTCGTTGGTCATTGAGCGTAATCATTGGGTCGGAAGTTGCGCTTGGTTCCTGGATGTTGTTACCGCACACGAAACGGTGATTGGCTAACGACCAACGACTGATGACCGACGACCAACGACGAACGACTAAAGACTAACGACGAACGACTGACTATGACCTGGTCCGACGAAGCGAAAGCGATGATTGAAGCGCTGCTGCACGAGTTGCCGGCTCCCGTGCGCGCGGCCGTGCAGGAAAGTGCCGAAGGCAATGCCGAATCCCTCACCGGCGATGACGGCGAGGACGAAGTGTCCATGGAAACCGCGGTGCGCGCCTTCATCGAGGCCACGCCCTCGGATCTGCGCCGCCGCCTGCGCGGCGTGCTCACCTACCACGGCATCGATCCGGAAGACTACGAAGAGGCCTTCAACGCCGAATAGATTCGGTTGGGCTTAATGCCCCTTTTCACCACAAGGGACACCAAGGACGCGAAGGATCTTCTAAATTTCCTTGGTGTCCTTGGTGTCCTATGTGGTGCAGCAAAGGCTTCGCGACTGGCGCAACGCCTACTTGGGCGCGACCGCGACCAGGTCGGGCGTAAACGACACCCCGATTGGCGTGATTGCGTCGGTCATGGTGCTGAAATCGAAGCGGTGCACCGCGTTGTCGCTGCAGCCCAGCCACAGGCGCGAGCCGTCAGTGCTGGCGCCGCCGGTGAAGCAGTTCGCACTGTTGGCAATGGCGACGTTCGCCAGCGTGCCCGTGCTGGTGGTGTACACGATCAACTGGTTCTGATCGGTCACGATCACGGCATGGGCGCTGTCGGGCATGACCAGCAGGTTGCGCACCGTCAACGTGCCGCCGAACGCAACCCTCGTCACGCTGTTGCTCAGCGTCGGAGGAGTTCCTGCCCCGGTGGTGCTCGGCGTGATGATGTCCAGCCCGGTGCTGTCGACCGCCAGCACCTGCGAGCCATCGGGCATGGCAGCGATCAGCGACGGGGTGACAGCAGTCGTGACATTCGCCGCCAGCGAGTTGTCGTAGGTGGAGTACACCGCCACACCGGAAGGAGAGCCTCCCGCCACATAGAGGAATTGTCCCGGTGGCAGCAAGGCGAGCGAGGTCGCCGGCGCGGCCAGGGTAATGGCGGCACCCGGTTGCCACGCATTGAAGTGCACGAACGGGTACATCGTGGTGCCCGCGACCGCGTAGGCGAGGGTGTTGTCACGCGAGAAGACCGCCGACGTGACCGGGGCGCCCGACAGGCTGTAGGCGTTGAAGGTGCTGGTGGCGGCGGCGTTCACGTTCACCACATACAGAACGTTGTGCGATACATCGAACACCATCGCCGCGCTGGCGTCCGGGGAGGCCGCCAGCAGGGTGCCGGGAGTGGTCGCGGTCTGAACGGCGGTGTTGTTGGACCCGTTATACGCCATCAGCGCGGTGGAACTGCCCAGTAGCCCGGTTTGCCCTAGATTGTTGACGAGCAACGAATTCGGCATAAACGGGAGGCTGGCCGCCGGGCCCACGCTGTTGTTGGCCGCGGTATCGATCTCCACCGCGCTGGTTGTACCCGTGCCGCTCACCACTAAGCCCGGATTTTCCGTGCCGGTATTGGTGACCTTCACCAGATTTCCGTAAGTCGGCCCCAAACCCACATTGCACCCGCTGCTGGGAATACAAGCGGCGGTGATGTCGGCCACTCCGGGCGGGCTGAGCGCGTTGACCAACCCGGTTCCATCCACGCTCATGGAAACCCGTTGATCGTTCAGCCACGACGTCGTAGGAGCGATCTTGGTTCCCTTGCTGTCGAAGACGTCGGCGACCAGCTGCAATTTGGAGCCATTGCTCACCGTACCGGAGGTCGCCGTGCTGCCGGAGACGTGCACTGAGATTTTCGCCACCGGACAGGTGGTGAAGGTGATCGGCAGGCTGTTGACGCCGGCCACGCTGGCCGCAATCGTGGTTTGTCCCGGGGCGACGGCGGAAGCTACGGAAGACGAATCGACGCTGGCGACCGCGGCGCTGCCCACCGTCCAGGCGGGCGGGCCGGCCAGCGAGGTGACGTCCTGCCCGTTGCTCAAGGCTTGCGCCACCAGTTGCTGCTGCGTGCCGGTGGAAATGCAGTTTACCGCGTTGGGAGAGACGACAACCTTATCCACGCGCGGATGAACGTACACCGGCATGGTGGCGGTCAAGGTGGCCGCCGAGGTGTTCTTGGTCGCCGCCACATTCACCGTCGCGGTGATTACCGCATTGCCCACCGTCGCCGGGGTGCACACGATGTACTGCGCGTCCCAGGTTCCGCCGCAAACCTCGCCCTGCGGGGAGACGTTGGCGATAGCGGTGTTATTGGAGGAATAGGTGACCGGCGGCGGGTTGGTAACCACGCTGTTGAACTTGTCGGTCATCGAGGCGCCAATGATGCCCACGTCGCCCGAGGTGAGAGACAGGGTGGTGGGCGACAGCGACAGATTGGCCGCGATACCGGTGCCGGCCGGGGCCACATGGCTCCCGTGTCCACAGCCGCTAAGCAGAATGGCCGATCCTAACCAAACAATGAGGGCAAACCGCCGCATGCATCCTCCCCGCCCGGCGTCGGGCCGGACGGTCGAGCGCTGATTCTGAGGAAAAATTCAGTGTAGACGTTGCGCCTGGATTCCACAACTTGGCGCGGCGCGTCGCACCGCTCTACGCTTCGTCGTCGCAATATGGAACCCGAAGTACAGCGCTTTTCCGCGCTCGGGATCGCCGTTTTTCGCGTCCTATGCGGCGGCCGGACATCGAAAGCAGCAGGATTGTCTCAGCTGGGTGCGCGACGCGTGGCGGAGGTTGACGCTTTCGCGCCAGAGTTGCTATAGTCAATAGGTTCCGCGAGTTGGTTTAGCTTGCTTTGTGCGGCTGAGCTGTTGAAGTTGTTCCCTCGCTGAAACGAACCTGCGACACCTTGCCGCCTGTCGGCGAGATATGCAGGTCGTGGAAGACGAAACGGAGCACCCCGAGTTGGCTCGGTGCCACCGTCGTCGTTCCGGACTCAATCGGATCAGAAATTTTCCCGGCAAACCGGGAAGCATGGCGCGGCCCAAGCCTCGCCAGCCCCTGCGCGGGGTTTCAGCGGCAGGCTATTGCAGTCTGCCGACACCAGGAGCAGGAGCGCCGTGGGCTTGTGCCGCGGCGGCGCCAAGGAGCTGCGAAGTGCCTACTTTCAATCAACTGGTGCGCCGGGGCCGCACCGCGCCGAAGTACAAGACGGCCAGCCCGGCCTTGCAGTCGTGCCCGCAGAAGCGCGGCGTGTGCACCCGCGTGTACACCCAGACGCCGAAGAAACCGAACTCGGCGCTGCGCAAAGTGGCGCGCGTGCGCCTGACCAACGGGATCGAGGTCACCACCTACATCCCCGGCGTCGGCCACAACCTGCAGGAGCACTCCATTGTGCTCATCCGCGGCGGCCGCGTGAAGGACCTGCCCGGTGTGCGCTATCACGTGATTCGCGGCACGCTGGACGCCGTGGGCGTCGCCAACCGCAAGCAGGGTCGCTCCAAGTACGGCGCCAAGCGGCCCAAGTAAAGTTCTCGGCCGTCGGCTTTCGGCCGTCGGCCGGATGAGATCAGGAAGAATTCCGGCGCGGCCGATGGCCGATAGCCGATAGCCGAAAGCGATTTTAGCTATGCCAAGAAAAGGACACATCGCCAAGCGGGAAGTGCTGCCCGATCCGATCTACGGTTCCACGCTGGTCACCAAGTTCATCAACTCGATGATGTGGGACGGCAAGAAGAGCACCGCGGAAGAGATCTTCTACAGCGCGGTCAAGAAGATGGAGCAGAAGGGCGGCGACGAGGGTCTCAAGCTGTTCAAGAAAGCGGTCGAGAACGCCAAGCCGCTGCTCGAGGTCAAGACCCGCCGCGTCGGCGGCGCCAACTACCAGGTCCCGGTCGAGGTCAATCCCGACCGCCGCACCTCGCTGGCGCTGCGCTGGCTGATCACCTACGCCCGCGGCCGCGGCGAGAAGGGCATGATCGACAAGCTGTCGAACGAATTGCTGGACGCCGCCAACAACCGCGGCGCCGCCATCAAGAAGAAGGAAGACGTCCACCGCATGGCGGAAGCCAACAAGGCCTTCGCGCATTACCGGTGGTAGTCGTTAGCCGATAGTCGTTGGTCGTTGCCAACGACGAACGACAACCGACCAACGACATCCCGAGCAGTCGGGAAGTAGCAAGGGAAGAGTACAAAGTGCCGAGACAGGTTCCATTAAATCGTTGCCGAAACATCGGCATCATGGCGCACATCGACGCCGGCAAGACCACTACGACCGAGCGCATCCTGTTCTACACCGGGCGCACGCACCGTATTGGCGAAGTCCATGAAGGCACCGCCACCATGGACTGGATGGAGCAGGAGCAGGAGCGCGGCATCACCATCACCAGCGCCGCCACCACCTGCGTCTGGAAAGACATCCGCATCAACATCATCGACACCCCCGGCCACGTCGACTTTACCGCCGAGGTGGAGCGCTCGCTGCGCGTGCTCGACGGCGCCTGCGCCGTGTTCGACGCCGTGCATGGCGTCGAGCCGCAGTCCGAAACCGTGTGGCGCCAGGCCGACAAGTACGGCGTGCCGCGCATTTGCTTCATCAACAAGATGGACAAGACCGGCGCCGACTTCGAGCACGCCGTCGACACCATCCGCACGCGCCTCAACGCCCGCCCCGTCGCCATCCAGATCCCCATCGGCCAGGAAGCCAATTTCAAAGGCGTCATCGATCTCATCCAGATGAAGGCGATTCTCTGGAAGGACGAGTCCATGGGCGCCGAGTACGTGGTCGAAGAGATCCCGGAGAACCTGCGCAAGAAGGCCGAAGCCTTCCACGCGCAACTGGTCGAGACCGTCGCCGAGCACGACGACGACCTGCTGCACAAGTTCCTCGAGGGCGAGAATCCGACCCAGGAAGAAATCAAGCGGGCGCTGCGCAACGCCACCATCAAGCTGCAGCTGTTCCCGGTGCTGTGCGGCACGGCGTTCAAGAACAAGGGCGTGCAACCGCTGCTGGACGCGGTGGTCGATTACCTGCCTTCGCCGCTCGACATCCCGCCGGTCACCGGCAAGGATCCCGACAAGGGCACCGAAGTCGTCCGCAAGGCCGAAGACAGCGAGCCGCTCTCGGCGCTGGCCTTCAAGATCATGACCGACCCCTTCGTCGGCCAGTTGACCTTCATCCGCGTCTACTCCGGACAACTGAAGACTGGCGACAGCGTGCTCACCTCGGGCAAGGGCAGGACGGAGCGCATCGGCCGCCTGCTGAAGATGCACGCCAACAAGCGCGAAGAGATCAGCGAGATCTACGCCGGCGACATCTGCGCCTGCGTCGGCCTGAAAAACGTCACCACCGGCGACACAATCTGCGACGAGAAGCACCCGGTGGTGCTGGAATCCATCGAGTTCCCCAACCCGGTGATCTCGGTGGCGGTCGAGCCCAAGACCAAGGGCGACCAGGAAAAGATGGGCGTCGCCCTGGGCAAGCTGGCCCAGGAAGATCCCACCTTCCGCGTCTCCACCGACAAGGACAGCGGCCAGACCATCATCGCCGGCATGGGCGAGCTGCACCTGGAAATCATCATCGACCGCATGATGCGCGAGTTCAAGGTCGAGGCCAACGTCGGCAAGCCCCAGGTCGCCTACCGCGAAACCATCCGCAAGCCCTCCGAGGCGGAAGGCCAGTTCATCCGCCAGACCGGCGGCCGCGGCCAGTACGGCCACGTCAAGATCCGCATCGAGCCCAACCCCGGCAAGGGCTACGAGTTCGAGAACGACATCACCGGCGGCACCGTTCCCAAGGAATACATCAAGCCGGTGGACGAAGGCATGCGCGAGGCGCTGGAAGGCGGCATCCTCGCCGGCTACGAAATGGTCGACGTCAAGGCCGTGCTCTACGACGGCAGCTACCACGAGGTGGACTCCAGCGAAATGGCCTTCAAGATCGCCGGCTCGATGGCGATCAAGGAAGCCGCGCGCAAGGCCAGCCCGGTGCTGCTGGAGCCGGTGATGTCGGTGGAAGTGGTGGTGCCGGAGGAGTTCATGGGCACCATCATCGGCGACCTCAACAGCCGCCGCGGCCACATCGAGGGCATGGAACACCGCGCCGGCTCGCAGGTGATCAAGGCCATTGTGCCGCTGAGCGAGATGTTCGGCTACGCCACCCAGATGCGCTCCAACACCCAGGGCCGCGCCACCTTCTCCATGCACTTCGCGCGCTACGAGGAAGTGCCGCGCTCGGTGTCGGAGGAGATCATCGCCCGGGTGCAGGGCAAGGCAGTGAACAGGTAACTCATGAGTGCTCAGGCAAAAATCTTCGGTCCCGAAGTCCGCTATAGCGAACACGGGACGCCTACGACGGAGATCTTGTACTGGACGATTGTGGAGCTTGAGCCGGGGAAGAAGGTCCGCGTCAATATCCGAACAGATTATTTGACGCGCTTGGAGCTGAAGGAATTTGTGGGTGATCCGGACCGCGTTATGCGCGACGTGTTGCAGCACTACGCCGAAGACTTATTGAAGTCCGGGTGGAGGCCGAGCGAAGGCGACGAAATTCGCGTAGGCGCGACCGATATCGAGCCTCTGTACCGGTCTTGGAAAACAGATTCGGCGGAGCGGTCCTTGGGGGACATTCTCCGCGGTGCATTGGCCCAAGCTGGCAGTGGTTACGAATTGTTGGCGCTACAGCGGAATTCGGATGCACAGATCTGGAATGCGGATATCCGCACTGCGACTGGAGAAACGCGAGTTTCTTTGCCAATGGGCGTCGTGAATGAAGTTCTGGCATCCGGTGTTACATCCGAAGTCGCGCGGATCCGGAAGCTGCTTTGGTTTGGTCTGGGCAGAACGGATTTGTTGTTCGAGGGCAAGGAGTAATGGGAGCGTTGAATGTGCTGCCGTCGATCCTGACTGGGCGTACCGCACATTTCTGGCTTTCCCAAACGGGCAAAGACTCTCTGAAGGGAATTGTCGACCAGCAGAGTTTCCGGGCTTTCGTGCATGCGACTGATGAACATGGCGTGTGGGTTGTGCTCACTGCGAAGCAGAAGCCGATGAACGAGAACACGGGGTCTGTTTTGCTGCTGAAATGGGAGTATCTGGCGACGAGCCAGATTGAATTACCGCGCGCTACGCATTCGAGCGCGCAGACCGGAAAAGTTCATTAGAGGAAAGAATCATGGCGAAGGAAAAGTTTGATCGCAGCAAACCGCACGTGAACGTGGGGACGATCGGGCACATCGACCACGGCAAGACCACCTTGACCGCGGCCATCACCAAGGTGCTTTCCAAGCACAACCCGAAGATCCAGTTCCGCTCGTTCGATTCGATTGACAACGCGCCCGAGGAGCGGGAGCGCGGCATCACCATCGCCACGGCGCACGTGGAGTACGAGACTCCCAACCGCCACTACGCGCACGTGGATTGTCCCGGCCACGCCGACTACATCAAGAACATGATCACCGGCGCGGCGCAGATGGACGGCGCCATCCTGGTGGTGGCGGCCACCGACGGCCCCATGCCGCAGACCCGCGAGCACGTGCTCCTGGCCCGCCAGGTGGGCGTGCCCTACATCGTCGTGGCGCTGAACAAGTGCGACGCGGTGGACGATCCCGAGCTGCTCGACCTGGTGGAGCTGGAAGTGCGCGAGCTCTTGAAGGGCTACCAGTTCCCCGGCGACGACGTGCCGGTGGTTCGCCTGTCGGCGCTGGGCGCGCTCAACGGCGAAGAGAAGTGGGAGAAGAAGATCGACGAGCTGATGGAGGCGGTGGACAAGTACGTGCCGCTGCCGGCGCGCGACGTGGACAAGCCGTTCCTGATGCCGATCGAAGACATCTTCTCCATCTCCGGCCGCGGCACGGTGGTGACCGGCCGTATCGAGCGCGGCAAGGTGAAGGTGGGCGAAGAAGTGGAGATCGTGGGCTTCCGCGAGACGCGCAAGACGGTAGTCACCGGCGTCGAGATGTTCAAGAAGCAGCTGGACGAAGGCATGGCGGGCGACAACGCCGGCCTGCTGCTGCGCGGCACGCCGAAGGAAGACGTGGAGCGCGGCATGGTGCTGGCCAAGCCGGGCTCGATCACGCCGCACACCAAGTTCAAGGGCGAAGT
>DASUBK010000032.1:0-6307 GCA_035763305.1 Terriglobales bacterium
ACCGCCGCCCAGGCCACCCGCGCCAAGAACCAGCCCATCCGCATCAGCCTGCAGCACGACCCCAACTGGCTCGCGCCCTATTTCGTCGAGGAAGTCCGCCAGTACCTGGAAAAAAAGTACGGCAGCGATGAAGTGCACCAGGGCGGGCTGCGCGTGTACACCACCCTGAATACCGCGCTGCAGAAAGCCGCCAACCAGGCGGTGCTCGACGGCCTCGCCGCCTACGAGCGCCGCCACGGCTGGAAAGGGCACCTGCGCAATGTCATCGCCGCCGGACTGGAAATTGACAAGTACGAAGATCCCGATTGGGACCAGCCGATGGAAGTCGGCTCCTATACCCACGCGGTGGTGACCCACGTCACGCCCGCTGGTGCCGCCATCGTGTTCGGCCGGCGCACCGCGGTAATTACCCCCGCCGAGATGGCCTGGGTCCACGCCAAGCCCGCCGCCATCCTCGCCGCCGGGGACATCGTCTACGTGAAGATCGTCTCCCTCGCCGAGGGCGCCGCCAAGGTCACCCTGGAGCAGGACTCCGGCGCCCAGGGAGCGCTGCTCGCCATCGACAACGCCAGCGGCGATATCAAGGCCATGATCGGCGGCCGCGACTTCGACGAGTCCAAGTTCAACCGCGCCACCCAGGCGATGCGCCAGGTCGGTTCTTCGTTCAAACCCTACGTCTACACCGCCGCCATCGATGAGGGCGGCAGCCCCGACGACGTGGTGCTCGACGCCCCGGTCACCTACATGACCGCCTCCGGGCCCTACTCGCCGCACAACTACGACGGCAAGTTCGAGGGCAACATCAGCTATCGCCGTGCCTTCATGATGTCGCGCAACATTCCCGCGCTGAAGGTCGAGCAGCAGGTCGGCATCAACACCGTCATCCAATATGCGCGCAAGTTCGGCATCACCTCGCCGCTGCCGCCGGTGCTGCCGCTCGCCCTCGGTTCGGCCGATCTCACCCTGTGGGAGCAAGCCTCCGCCTTTACCACCTTCCCCAACGACGGCGTGCGCGTGGTGCCGCACTACATCACCAAGGTCGTGGACTACAACGGCCGCGTGCTGGAAGAGAACCTGCCCGAGGTCAAGGACGTGATCAGCGTGCGCACCGCGCGCATCATGACCGACATGCTGCACGACGTGGTCCTGCATGGCACGGCGTACGCCGCCAGCAAACTGGGGCCCGCCCTCGCCGGCAAGACCGGCACCACCAACGACTTCACCGACGCCTGGTTCGTCGGCTTCTCACCCTCTCTCACCTGCGGCGTCTGGGTCGGCTACGACGAGAAGAAGACCCTGGGGAAAAAAGAAACCGGCGCCATGGCCGCTCTGCCCATCTGGATGGACGTGATGAAGGTCGCGCTCAAGGGCCACGAGAAGGAGCAGTTCGGCCCGGTTCCGCCTGACCTGCCGAAGAACAACATCGCCCGCCACCTCGACACCCCCGACTTCAGCCCCGGCGACAGCGAAGATCACTGAAGCAGTCGCCGGTCACCAGTCGCCGGTCGTCGGTCACCAGTCACCAGTCTCCAGTGATAGCGTTCGTTGCCTTTTGCGTTGCGAGTCGCTCCCGTAAGCTCCCGACTGGCAGCTGGCAACTGGCGACCGGTGACCGGCGACTGCCAATCGCAGCAAAACCCCGCGTCACGGCCCGCATCCAACCCCATAAGGACGATGACTCAGGAGTGTGTGCTTATGAAGCGTTGGTGGATTTCAGCGGCTCTGGCCTTTTCGCTCGCCGGCTTTGCAGCGGCCCAGACCGCTCCGAGCGATCAGCAATCCTCGAAGCCGGAAGGCACGAAGATCACGGATACGCAGACGGACACGATCGTGCAGCCGAAGGCGAAACCGGTAGCGGTCACGCCGGGCGTAATCGAGTCGGCGCAGAAAGCGTTGATCCATCGCGGCTACGACGCCGGGTCTGCCGATGGAGTCATGGGGCCGCGCACGCGCGCCGCGCTGCGCAAGTTCCAGGCCGATCAGAATCTTGCCCAGACTGGCGAACTCGACGTTAACACCATGGAGAAGCTGAACGTCGGTAGTACGCAGACGCTCTCCGCTGCGCCTTCCGACGTGGGCCGCGGCGGCAAGGCCTTCGGCCACGACATCAAGGGCGGTCATCCGGTGGCGGCGGGCAAGGCCATGGGCCAAGGTGTGGGCACCAGCGCCAAGAAGGTCGGCAAGGGCGTGAAGTCGGCGGTGGTGGGCGGCGTGGACAAGGTCGGACACGGCCTTTCCGCCATCGGCAGCAAGGTCTCCAACAAAACCGAAGGCAAGGACAAAGACAAAGACAAGAACAAGACCCCGCAGAACCCGCAATAACATCGGGCAATCTGACCATCGGGCCATCGATCATCGTAGATAGAGCCTGTCATCCCGAGCGCAGCGAGGGATCTGTTGTAATCGCCCACGAATTGGTGGCGTCTACAACAGATCCCTCGCTGCGCTCGGGATGACGGCTCGCGTTCCTTCCGGCAGCTCGCGTTCCATTTCCCATTCCTCTACTACCCGATTACAATTTCTTCCGATGCGCGCATTCTTCCGCTTCGCGCTGCTCTCGCTGGTGCTGCTGGCGGTCGCTCTCATCTCCGCCCTCACCGCCATGCGCATCGCCATTCACGGCCGCGAGGTCACCGTGCCCAAGCTGGTCGGCCTCACCGCCGCCCAGGCCGACAAGGTCGCCTTCGACCACGGCCTGGTTCCCGAAGTCGCCAACCAGTTCTACAGCGCCGACATCCCCGAGGGCCGCATGATTTCGCAATCACCCGAGGAAGGCGCCGTGGTCCGGCGCGGATGGCGGGTGCAACTGGCGCAGAGCCTCGGCCCGCGCCACCTCGAGATCCCCGAGGTCGTCGGCCAGAGCCAGCGGGCCGCCGAGATCAATCTGCGCCGCCGCGGGCTGGATGTGGTCACCGTCGCCGAGGCTCATATTCCCGCGCAGCCGCAGGATGAGGTGATCGCCCAGACTCCCGCCGCCAACTCCGCCGACATCGCCTCGCCCAAGGCGGGCATTCTGCTCGCCTTGCCCGACGATCCGCAGGCGTTCGTCATGCCCAGTCTCGCTGGACGCCCGCTGGCCGATGCCGTGCGTGCCATCCAGAACGCCGGCCTGAAGCTCGGCAAGGTCAACACGGTGACCGCAGCAACGCCGGCCGCGAATACGCAGACAGTCGTCATCCGCCAGTCGCCCGCCGCCGGCCAGAAAGTCTTTCCTGGAACTACCGTGGATCTCGACGCCGGGCACTGAACTCATCTGATCATCTGGTCATCGGGTCATCGAGGAACGAACCGCGGATTTACGCGGGTGCTCGCGGATACTCTCTCGCACCTTCATCCGCGACGATCCGCGTAAATCCGTGGGGTTAGGATTTTCGATGACCCGATGATCCGATGGTGAGATGGCCCGATTAGGCCGTCGCTCCCGCAGCCTTGGCTTCTTCGGACACGGTCAACTGGATGTGCTCCCGCTCCTCGTTGAAGAAGGCGAAGCTGACGAAACGGCGGCGCGCGGTCTTGCGGATGGCGCACACGCCCATGATGTACTCGCCGTCCTGCTTCATGGAGCGCCAGTCCAGTTCGCTGGGCTCGACGGTGTCCTGGGGGTGGGTGTGGATGGTGCCGAGGATGGTGAAGCGGTGATCGTCGTCCCCCTCGGTCATGGGATTGACGTCGTCATCCATGTTGATGCGGACGCGGGTGGCCTCGTGTTCCAGTTCGCGGAAGGCGTAGACCACGGCCTGCTGGCCGTTCATTTTGCCGACTACCTGCTCGATGATTTCGCGCGGATACGCCTGCAGCGCCCGCTTCTTGAAGCCCGCGAGCACCTTGCGATCCACGATGACCTCGGTCACCGCCGCCATGGGGGCAACAATATCAAATCCCGATGCTCACGTCGCAGGACAAAAGTCACGTAGCCGGAGACAAAATCACGTGGCCGCAGACAAAATCACGTAGCCACAGAGCCTGTCCTGAGCTTGCCGAAGGACGCCCTCGCCTGCGGGATCCTCACGAATCGCCGTATCATGTCCGATATGGCTCGCATCGTGGTGCTCGCGCTTCTCTTCGCCGCCTGCGCTCCGCTCCTCGCCCAATCCGCCGATCCGGTCCAGGATCTGAAGACGCTGGAGCAGCAGTGGGCCGGCGCGATCGACCGCCACGACACCGCCGCGGTCGACGCCATTCTCGCGCCCGACTTCCGCCACATCGCCTATAACGGCGCGCTCAGCACGCGCGCCGAGGCTCTCGCCGCTGCCTCCGACACTCGTCGCGTCATGGCCCAGCACCTGCACGACATCGAGGTTCGCGTCTACGGAGACCGATTCGCGGTGGTCAGCGGGGTAAATGATGCGCAGAGTCCGGCAGGGTCGGCTCGGCTGCGCTTCACCGACGTCTTCGTCTTCCGCCAGGGACGCTGGCAAGCCGTATCGGCGCAGGAGACGATGGTCGCCCAACCCACACATCCAACTAAGAACTAAGAACCAACAACCAAGAACGAACAGCATCTACCATCCATTCCTCTTGCGCAGCGAGGTGATGTGCGCCACGTGGTGTTTGCCGTGCCACGCGTACAGCGCCAGCGCCCGCTCCAGGTCCATCGGACCCAGTTCCGGGTGGCGGAATTTGCGCTGGAACTCCTGCGTGGTCATGGAGCGCAGCAGCGCCACCCAGCGGTAGTGCAGGCATTCCAGCAGGGTGAGAGAAATCTCCAGCGGCGTGCCGTGCACCTCGGCGGTCCTGGACCAGGCGTCCTCGTTGTAGGGCTTGATGGTGGGCTCGTCCTCGGTCAGCGCCAGCTTGAAGCGGATGTAGGAATTCATGTGGCTCTCGGGAACGTGGTGGACCACCTGGCGCACGGTCCAGCCGTCGGGACGATAGGGCGTATCGAGTTGCGGGTCGGTGAGGCGGGCGACCGCGGCCCGCAGTTCGCGCGGAGCGGCTTCGATCTCCTCGATCAGCTTGCGCCGCTGCGGCTCGCTGTAGGGGCCTTGGTAATGAAATTTTCCAATGGGAAAGCGCAGGTCCTGGCTGGCGGTTGCGGTGCTCATGCAGGAAGTCTGGAGCAGCAAGGTGCGAGAGTCAATAACTCAACACGGAGGCACGGAGGCACGGAGATCGTCTTTTTTCCCGTCCTCCGTGTCTCCGTGTTGAAGGTCGTTGCTCTGGGATTACATCGTTTCTCTCCGTATGGTTACGCTGCCATTGACGGTCTCGACGTTCAACCGGCGGCCGTTGGCGGCGCTGCCGATGGTGCCGTTAATCCGCTTCGGTCCCCAACGGCCGGAGATTTCCGTGGTGGTGATGGGGAAGTCGCTGGTCAGGCCGCCGTTGATGGAGCGGAAGGTCACTTCGGCGGCGAGGTTCGCCGGCATCTCCAGGTCAATCGAGCCGTTGACGGTCTTGACGTCGAGCGTGTCCTGCCAGTCGGCGGCGCCCATGCGCACCCGCACCGAGCCGTTCACCGAGGTGGCGCGCGCGTAACTGGCGGTGGAGACATCCACCTTGCCGTTGACGCTGGAGGCTTCCACCGGGCGGCCCAGGCTCTGCGCGTCGACCGAGCCGTTCACGTTGTAGGCGGCGAAGCGCAGGTTTCTGGGCACCTTGATGTGGAAGTCGGCGCGGGCGTGCACGTCGTGGGTTTCGCTATGCATGCCGTGGCCGCTCTCGCAATCGTTCCTACCGCCGCGTCCGGTGGGGAACACGGCGCAGATGGTGACGCCGTCGCTGCTGGGCACGACCTGGAAGTGGACCTGGTCGGCGTCTTCGCCGCTCTTGGTGGCGTCCACTTCGATCTGGCTGCCGTCGACGCCGGTAGCCTCGATGGAGCCGCTGATGTCCTTGATGGTCAGTATCTGGTCGGCGGGCAGGGTGCCCTTCCAGTGGAACTCGTTGCCGCTCTCCTGCGCCGGCGAGGTCGAGGCCAGCAGCAGGAAGAGGGAGGAGATTAGCGCGATACGGCCAGCTGTTCGCAACATGAAAAACCTCACGTTGCCATCAGACGGGCGAAGCGCGAGAAGGTCAACAACATTATCGAAATAGTAACTATATCGAGGTACCCCCGGGTGGGTGTGTTGCAAATACAGGTGGTTGGCCCAGGTATACCTGGGAACCTGCAGGAGGCGCAGGAGCCATGCGGGGAAGCGGCATGTCTCCACACTACTTCTCTCTCCTCTGAATTCAGAGTACACGGAGTGGGCAACGATTTTCAGTGATGACGCGGGGGAAAAGATTTGCTGTTCCGGAAATGGGAGCGGGTCTCGCGGCGGGCGAGGGCGCCCGCCCGCAGCTGCGATCCGGGTGACACACAGGG
>DASUBK010000033.1:0-10584 GCA_035763305.1 Terriglobales bacterium
AACGAGAGCTGATATCGCGCATTCGCCGCTTCGCCCTGCGCCGAGGGCAGTTGAAGAGAGCGGGGCACGCCGTGATTAAGGGGATCGGAGACGATGCCTCTGTTCTACGGGTTCCCCCAGGCCACGAAATTCTTCTCACAACCGATTTCAGCCTGGAAGGCGTCCACTTCAGGCGGGAATGGCACTGCGCGGAAGTGGTGGGTCATCGTTGCCTGGCGCGCGGCTTGAGCGACATTGCCGCTATGGGTGGCGAGCCGATTGCGGCATTCTTGTCTTTGGCCCTGCCGCCTGAGTTGCCACAGGATTGGGTGGATGGATTCGTGAGCGGGCTGCTGAAGCTAGCTCGGCGATTCGGCATCGAGCTGGCTGGGGGCGATACCGCGCAGTCTTCCAGCGGCATACTTGCGGACATCATCGTGCTTGGTTTCGTTCCTAAGGGAAAAGCAATTCTGCGCTCCGGCGCGCGTCCCGGAGATCGAATCTATGTAAGCGGGGACCTTGGCGGCTCAGCGACGGCTCTGGAATTGCTCTCCTCAGGAAAGAAGCCGGCCCCTGCGCTGTGCCGGCGACATGCAGCTCCGGAGCCAAGAATTGCGGCTGGAAGAATCCTCCGGCAACGGCGGCTTGCCTCCGCCATGATCGACTTGAGCGACGGGCTTTCCACCGACCTCGCGCACGTCTGCGAGGAAAGCGGCGTGGGAGCGGAAATCGTGGAGCGCTGGATTCCGCGCGCGAGCGTTGGTCGAGGCGCGCGCGGCCGGCAGGTGAGCATCGAGCATGCCCTGCACGGAGGCGAGGATTACGAACTCCTGTTTACTTCTTCAAAGTCCATACCACAGAAAATCGCCGGCGTGAGAATCACCGAAATCGGCCGGATCACTCGCAAGCGAAGGATCATGCTGATCGCTGGTTCAGGATCAGAACGAGAGCTTGACGCATTGGGCTGGGAGCACCTCCGCACGCCGGACGCTCGCCGGAAGCGGTTATCTCGTTAGCCTCTGTTCTAAGCGCGTGGTGCGCAATACAGTGGTTTCATGAAGTTATTCGTTTTTCTGTTCTTACTGGCTATTGCACCGCTCACCGTTCGCGCCCAGCAGCAGTCTCCTCAACAGCCAGACAATGAGTTCGTGCAGCAACAATTCGGCAATACCTGCTCGATCGACCCAAAGTGGCAACCCGTGACTGGCGACCTGAACGCTGACGGGATCGCCGACATTGTGATTGTCGCCCGCTGCAAGAACCCGCTGCTCGATGAAGGCGAAAAAAATTATCGCGTCATCGACCCCTACAATTCGTTTTACGGATATGGCAATCCGCGCGTCACATCGCAGATGGGCCCCGACGATCCCCGCATGAAAGACATTGTGATGCTGGTCATCCATGGAAATGGCGCCGAAGCCTGGCGCTCCACGACTCCGAAGGCAAAGTTCGTGATCATCAACATCGCCATCAAACAGATCATGATCAAGAAGATGCGCGTGAAAAAGAGAAAGACTGCCACGGCAATTTACGTAGAAGAAGCCGGCGGGGACCAGATGACCTCGGCTATTTTCTGGGACGGGAAAAAGTACCGCTACGAGCCGCTGGGCGCGAGCCTGGAGTAGTCGTTGATCGTTGAAGATTTGTGGAGGTGCGGGCGTCCTCGCCCGCGCAGTCTGAACGTCAGAGTTTGTGGAGGTGCGGGCGTCCCCGCCCGCGCAGTCTGAACGTCAGAGTTTGTGGAGGTGCGGGCGTCCCCGCCCGCACCATTTATCACATTTCGAAGTGGAACACATCCATCACGAAGAAGGTTTTGCTGTTCACCAGCACAATGTTTCCGCCGATAACCGTGTGCACGTAGCCCACCGGAGCGGGCGGTAAGTAGCGCACGACCTCAACCGGGCAGGGATGCATCTTGGCGCGCAGCCCCGGAGGCAGCGTTCCGCGGACCACGATCTGGCGTTCGAGTCCGGGAGGCAGGCGGTCGCGCTTGGCCAGTCCGGGAGGCAGGCCGGCGGTATTCGACTGGAAGCAGGAGCGGATGGTCTGGCGGTCGTTGTCGCTGAACTCTTCCAGCGGGGCGCCGCCGACGGCCGCCTGGCGGCTTTGCATGCCGCGGCGATCGTCGAAGCTGCGCGCCGCGCGCGAGCCGCGGCGCATGGCGCTGTTCAACGCCATGGGCTCCGAGGTGGTCCAGGTCAGGATGGCTTCGGATTCGATCCGGGTGTCTTTTTTGCCGGTGGCAGCCGCGACGCCGGTGCCGGCCGCGGCTCCGGCGCCGGCACCGATGGCCGCGCCCTTGCCGCCGCCGAAGATGCCGCCCAGGATGGCGCCCGCGGCGGCACCGCCGCCGATCTTGGTCACGTTGCTCTTGGTATGCGATTCGCCCTTCAGCAGCAGGGGCGGAGCGCTGATCGGATACAAACCGGAAGCGGTGTTGACTGAGTTCAGCGTCAGCTCCAGCACGCCGGGATCGCTGAGGCGGCCGGAGGGGTGCGCCCTGGTGACTGTGCCGCTGACGTCGGTACCCTTGGCCAGCACGGTGCGCCCGTTGACCACCAGCGGCTCGGCGAGAGTGCCGTGGAAGGCATCGCCGACGTTGGACTTGTCGCTACTGAGATTTTCGATGATGCGGACATTCAGGGGCGTGCCCGCGGGAACCGTTTGCGCGGCCGCCGCCGAAGCCAGGACCAACGCGGCTGCGATTGCCGCCCACCGAGCGCTTTTCATGAGGCCTCCTCTCGATTAGCCGCATCGTATGCGCGCCTGCGGACGGCAACAAGTACATTGCCGCATACGGCCTCAACTGGGCGGACATGTACTTCCGCCATGGGAATGGAAAGGTTTGTAGGCCCAAAGCGGAACTCATCGGCCTCGAAGACGAAGCCTTTGCCTAGCGCTCGTTCATGAAAATGAAATAGGAGCAGGCCCAGAGCGAGGTGGGAATGCTGCCGCGAGGGCGCGCGGTGAAGATGACGTTATAGTCATCACTTACGCGCAGGCGGTCGAGTTCCGATTCCCCCTGCTGGGAAGGCTCGGCGAGGGCGAGATAGCGGAGGAAGGAGTAGATGTCCTGCGTCCCTTCGTTTCCCGGCGCCAGGAAGGAGAGGTCGGTGTTCTCGCCGGCGAAGTGCCAGGCGAGGGAGGCGGCCAGGTCCACGGCGCGGTCGTAAGCTTCGGCGGCGACCTCGCCGGCTCGGGGATTATCGAAGACGATGCGCAGCTTGCGCTCGTCCTCGCGAGTGTACTCGCGGACTTTCAGCGAGCCGGTGCGCGCGGTCGCCTTCCAATCCACGTGGCGGGCGAGGTCGTGCGGCTGATACTCGCGCAGGCCGTAGAGATCGTGGCCGCGGCCGCGCACGAAGACTTCGAACTCCCCGGTGATCATGGGCAGAATTTCGAAGAGTTCGTCGGTCTCGCTGACCGAGGGATAGACGACGATCTCGCGCCGCAGCGGCACCCGGCGGGTCTTCATTAAGAAGGAAAAGGGGAACCTGGTGGAGAGCCCGAAGCCGTCCTGCTGGTAGCGTCCGCGGCGGGCGAAGTGCAGTTCGACTTCGCGGGTCACGCTGCCGCGCGCCGGGAGGTAGGGAAAATACAGACGATCGTTGAAGATGCCGGAAACGGTTTCGGCGTCCTCGACCAGTTGCAGCGAGACGTCGGGCAAGCGCAGCCACTGGCGATGGCGCGGCGCCTTGGTGGGGAAGGCGAAGGTGGAGGGCTCCCAGCGCAGGCGCTTGCCGCGCTTTTTGATCCGCGGGGGCACCAGCGTTACCGAGAACGATGGCAGGAAGCGGCGGCGATTCTGCACCACCATGCGCGCCAGCACCGGCGAGCCGGCGAAGATGTGCTCCGGGAGGCTGGCGTCGAGTTGCAAGCTGCGCAGCACGGAAGCGGAGGCGACGCCGGAAACCAGGATCGCGGCCAGCATGGCGGAAACGACGATGAACAGCAGGTTATTGCCGGTGTTGAGGGCGGCCACGCCGATGACCAGCACCATCAGCATGTAGACCACGCCTTCGCGCGTGACCTCGTAATCGAAGGCGTCGCGCACCCGGTGCAGGGCCACGCGGCGGGCAAGGTAAGGAACGGTGGTCAGGCCGACGATGCCGGCCAATAGCAGCGCCGCGGAGGCAACCACCGACATCAGCCAGATCTGCCCGGCGGTGCGCAGCACGGTGGAGAAGACGGCCAGCGCGAACGCCAGGGCCAGTCCGCCGATGGCGATGAAGAAGCGCGCCCAGGCCTCTTTGTCCAGGTGGAATCCGGATTTGGAGGCGACGCTCAATCTATTAGAAATATCTCAAAATGGCGGCATATCTGCCACCGGGGCTAAAGCCCATCAATGCCGGGCGGCGAAATTCGCGGGCCTGAAGGCCCGCGCTTCCACGGTGACGCTCAACATCGGGTAGTGATGCAGGCATTATTTCTAACACTGCGTCTAACACTGCGGAGTTTTTGAAATAGCTATGGCTTCTATTCTTTGGCGGCGGCTTTCTCGGCCGGCTTGCGCGAGAAGCGCTGCATCAACGCCCGCGCCTTGGCGGTGGCGGCATCGCTGTAGCGGGCGACGCTGGGGAAGCGCTGCTTCAGTTTCTGCAGCAGGCGGTGCGCCCACACGTACTCGCTGGACAGGATCGCCAATCCGATCAGCAGGAACAGGATACCCTGCAGCACGGGCAGAAAGAGGCCGGCGATGCCGAGGAGGACAAACGTCCAGCCGAGCGCCAGCACGCCGACGCGCTTGAAGTTCAGCGACATGACCATGACTCTCCGGCTATGTTAGCCGATCCGGCGAGGGCGTTCCTGGTTTGGATCGCGGCGCTGCGGATGATGCCGTCCCGGAGCGCCCTGGGAGTGCCGCTGCTTCTTTTTGTGGCGCCGCCATAAGTAGATCCCCAGGACGGCGACGCCCACCATGATGGCGATATCGGCCTTTTTAAAGAAATGCTCCAGGCTTTCGAACTGGCTGCCGAAGGCATACCCGGCGCCGGCAATAGCGGACACCCATACGCAGGCGCCGAGGAAATTGAACAGGGCGAAGCGACGCCATTCCATGCGCAACACGCCCGCCAGCGGGCCGGCGAGCATGCGCATTCCCCAGATGAAGCGGGCGAAGAAGATGGTGATGTCGCCCCTGCGGTGGAGCAGATCCTCGCCGGCGGCGATGTCTTCGTCGTTGACGTGCAGCAGGTGCTTCCAGCGCTTGAGCAGCGGGCGGCCGCCCTTGCGTCCGATCCAGTAGCCGAGGTTGTCGCCCAGGGTGGCGGCAGCGGTGCCGGAGAGAATGATCAGCCATAGCTGCAGCTGGTGGTTCTTGAAGGCGAGAAAGCTGGCGAAGATCAGCAGGGTCTCGCCGGGCAGGGGGAAGCCGGCGTCTTCGACGAGCAAGCCCAGGATTACCGCCCAGTAGCCCCAGGCGAGGAGGTAGTGCTTGACGGTCTCGACGATCCAGTGCATGGGGGCGGCAGCGGCGCGACGCCAGGGCGTATTTCTATCCGATGCGGTTGGTGTTTGATCGGGCCGCAGGCGAGGGCGCCTGCGGCTACGTTTTTTCGGGTGGCGCACGCGACCGCCCCGGCGAGGGCGCCGGGGCCTACCAACCTCTTGTCTTAGTCGTGGCGGAGAAAATCCAAGACGACGCGGTGGAACTCGTCCGGAGCTTCCTCGTGGGGGAGGTGGCCGACGCCGGGAAGGATGCGCAACTCAGCTTGCGGAATGAGGCTGCGCAGGCGCTGCGCCGATTGCGGCAGCACTGCGGAGTCGCGATCGCCCCAGAGCAGAAGCACAGGCAGATCGAGCTTGGAGTAGATGCGCTCCAGTTGGCGCAGGTCGGAGTGCCAGCAGCGCATGACGCCCAGCAAGTACTCGGTGGTGCCGGGCGCCATCAACCCGGCAACATAGCCTTCGACGCTGCGGGCGGGAATGCGGGCGGGGTCGCCATACATGCGGCGGAGGATGTAGCCGCGCATGCGGCGCAAGCCTCGCCAGATGGCGGGAAACGCCACCCGTCCGGCGCGGCTGGCGAGAGCGGCGGTGAGCAACTGGCCGTGCTCCGACCAGGGATTGATCGGCGCCGACAGGATGAGCCTATGCAGGCGGCCGGGCGCGTCCGCGGCCATGGTGGCGGCGATTCCGCCGCCATGCGAGTTGCCGATTACGTCCGCCTGTTCAATCCCGAGAGCGTCGAGCAGGCGCAACATGCGTGCGGCGGCGGCGCGCAGGCTGCAATCGAGGTCGCGCGGGCGCTCGGAAAAGCCGATGCCGGGAAGGTCGGGGGCGATTACGTCGAAGTGGCGGCCGAGCGCTTCGAAATTACGGCGCCAGCAGAAGGAGTATCCGAGGAGGCCGTGAATGAGCAGCAGCGGGCGCCCGCGGCCGGCGCGCAGGTAGCGCAGGCGAATGCCGTCCACGTTGAGGAAGTGTTCCTCGGCGGAGGGACTGAGCGGCGCAACTTCGGAATGGGCGGACATTATTTTCGCGGCGACAACAATTCTGGCAACCGATTCGGCTGCTCCGGAGTCCAATCAACTGTTATCGCCTCTGTCGCTTCTGTTAGGGGAGCTTTCAAGCTCCCCATTTTTATTTGCGATTGAAATTTCAGATTGAAGGGTAACGGTATTTCAGTACATCAGTATTTCAGTATCTCGACTTCAGCGGCACCGTGGTCCTCTGAAGGTATTTTAGGGGCGAGATACTGACGTACTGACCTACTGAAATACGAATCCACCGGGAGACCGATCGACCGACAGACCTTCCTACGCCGGCCTCTTCTTCAGCAGCTTGCGCAGCACCTTGGCGGCCTTGTCCACGTGCTTTTCCTCCAGCAGGAACGGAGGCAAGAGGCGGATGACGGTCTCGGCGGTGCTGTTGATGAGCACGCCTTCGGCCATGGCGGCGTCGACGAAGGGGCGCGTGGGGACGTCGAGTTCGATAGCCTGCATCATGCCGCGGCCGCGCACCTGGCGCACGCTGGCGAAGTTCGACTTCAGCTCTTCCAGCTTCTGGTGCAGGTAGGCGCCGACGCGATTGACCTGCTCCAGCAGCCCTTCTTCTTCCAGCACGGCGAAGTACTCCAGGGCCACGCGGCAGACCAGCGGTCCACCGCCGAAGGTGGTGCCGTGCTTGCCGGCGGTGATGGCGCCCGCCAGTTCTTCGCGGGCGATGAACGCGCCCAGCGGCAGCCCGGCGGCGATCGGCTTGGCCACCGTGACCACGTCGGGCTTCACCCCGTATTGCTGGAAGGCGAACATGGTGCCGGTACGTCCCAGGCCGCACTGGATCTCGTCGAGCACCAGTACCGCCTTGTGGCGGTCGGCCAGTTCGCGGGCGGCGCGCAGAAATTCCGGCGTGCATTCGTGGATGCCGCCCTCGCCCTGGATCGGCTCCAGCACGATGGCGCAGGTGGCGTCGCTCACCGCCGCGCGCAGCGACTCCACGTCGTTCAGCTTTACGAACTGCACCCCTTCCAGCAGGGGAGCGAAATCCTGGCGGTACTTGGGATTGGCGGTCAGAGAGAGCGCGCCGAAGGTGCGGCCGTGGAAGGAGCCTTCCAGCGCCACCAGACGGCACTTGCTCTCGCCTCCGCTGGCATGTCCGGCGGCACGCGCCAGCTTCAGCGCGCCTTCGATCGCCTCCGTGCCGCTGTTGCAAAAGAAGACGCGGCTCATGTCCGAGACTTCGCACAGCTTGCGCGCCAGCAGCCCCTGGTAGTCGTGGTAGTAGAGGTTGGAGGTGTGAATGACCTTGCCGGCCTGGTCCTTGATGACGTTGACGATGCGCTTGTGGGCGTAGCCCAGGGCGTTGACGCCGATGCCGCCCACCAGGTCGAGATACTTGTTGCCGCGCACGTCTTTGACGTACACGCCCTTGCCGCTCTCGATGGCCAGGGGATAACGGGAGTAGGTCTGCAGGAGGTAGTGGCGCTCGCGGTCGACGATCTCTTCGTAAGTGCTCATGGCGTTTGTCCGAATAGGGAATAGTAAATGAGTGGAGCGTAGTCGGTGGACAGAGCTCAGCAGCGGCTGGCGCCGCGAACTGGAGGAGAAATCCTCATCGCAAAGGGTGCCAAGGTCGAAAGCGGTTTGCACCTCGATTTCGAGCTCTTGGTCACAGGGAGCGTATGGTTCGTCCCACAACCTACAATTTATTAAATCATGATTCCAAAAATGGTATGCTGTGTACGGCAGAATGGAGGCTGAATTCTAACCGGCCCGTTTGCCATAGCTTACGAGAATCCGAATGGCGAGTTCCGTGGCAGAGAAGTTGCTACAACCGAGGTCGCAAGCCCCTAGACGTGTGACCAAGGACTCCTACTCTCGCTTTTCGGCCGTGGTGCTGGCGCTGTTCACCATCGCCGCCATGGTGTTCGGCTGGATCAACTTCCAAAAGGAGCGGGAGTTCGAGGTTCCCTACGACGGCTTGTGGTGCGTGGAGAAGGCCAACCAGCTCCACGTCGAGCGAGTGGCGCCGCTCAGTCCCGGCGAGCGCGCCGGCATCAAGGCCGGCGACCTGCTGCTGTCGGTCAACGACCGCCCGGTCGACAACACCTCGACACTGACGCGGCAGATGTACCGCGCCGGGACGTGGTCGAAGGCGACCTACGGATTGCAGCGCGGCAACGTGCCGCTGACCGTTTCCGTCATCCTGGTGCCGTATGACCGGTCGATCAACGCCGGGCTGCGCTTCATCGCGCTGATCTACCTGGGCATCGGGCTGTACGTGCTGCTGCGACGCTGGACCGCGCCCAAGTCCACGCACTTCTACGTTTTCTGCCTGACGTCGTACATCTTCTTCGCGTTTCACTACACCGGGAAGCTGAATGAGTTCGACTGGATCGTCTATTGGTCGAGCATCATCTCGGAGCTGCTGCAGCCGGCGCTGTTCCTGCATTTCGTGCTGACCTTCCCGGAAGTGAAGGCGGTGGTCAAGCGCAACAAATGGGTGGTGCCGGCCTGCTACCTGCCGGCCGTGCTGCTGGGCGGATTCCACGTGGTGGCGCTGCGGCTGCTGGAGCCCAGCGAGACGCTGCGCTGGAACCTGGACCGCCTGTACCTGTCGTACATGACGGCGTTCCTGATCGCCGCCGCGGGAGTGCTGTGGCACACGTACAAACACGCGTCCACGCCGATCCTGCGCCAGCAGATGAAGTGGGTGACGCGCGGCACCATCATCGCCATCGCCCCGTTTGCCTTCCTGTACGTGCTGCCGTACCTGCAGGGGCAGGCGCCGACGGTGACCATGAAGCTGTCGGTGCTGTCGCTGGTGTTCCTGCCGCTGACCTTCGGCTACGCCATCTTCCGCTACCGCTTGATGGACGTGGACCTGATCTTCAAGCGGGGCATGGCGTACACGCTGGCGGCGGCCACCATTGCCGGCGTCTATTTCGCCGCCATCGGCATCGCGGCGGAGATCATCCACACCCGGCTGCCGGCCACCGGCCCCACGGGCATGATCATCGCCATCGTGGTGACGGCGTTGCTGTTCGACCCGATGAAGAACTGGATCCAGGACCGCCTGGACCGCTTCTTCTACCGTCGCCGCTACGACTATCGCAAGACGCTGATCGAGTTCGGGCGCGAGCTGAGTTCGCAGCTGGATCTCGACGCCATGCTGAGCTCGGTGGTGGACCGCCTGACGCGCACCCTGCTGGTGGACCGCATGGCCATCTTCATGGCGGTCGGGGAAGAAGGCTTCGAGCTGCGGCGGTCCTTCGGCATCTCGGAGTTGGGCTACCTGGACCTCAGCTTCCTGGCGCAGCACCGGGCGGAGATGGCGGCGGGGCACCTGTTCTTCGACAACACCCACCAGGTGGTGCGGGAGAGCGCGAGCGCGCAACATACCATCGCCCGCCTGGAGCTGAACTACTTCATCCCCTGCACGGTGCAGAACCGCACCATCGCGGTGCTCGGCTTCGGCAAGACCTCCGAGGGCGACTTCCTCTCCAGCGAAGACGTGGAACTACTGGAGACGCTGGCGGGATACATCGGCATCGCCATCCAGAACGGCCGGCTGTACGAGTCGCTGGAGGAGAAGGTCACCGAGTACGAGCGGCTGAAGGACTTCAACGAGAACATCGTCGAATCCATCAGCGTGGGCGTGTTCGCCCTCGATCTCGAGGACCGGGTGGAGTTCTGGAATTCGCAAATGGAAGTGATGCTGGCCCTGCCGCGGGCCACGGCCCTGGGCAGGACGGTGAGCGAGTTGTTCCCGGCGTCGTTCGCGGAAGAGTTCTACCGCATGCGCGGCGAGCCCGGCATTCACAACCTCTACAAGTTCCGCTTCGACACGCCGGCGGGCGAGCAGAAGATCGCCAATATCGCGGTGGCGCCGCTGGTGACGCGCAACTTCAGCGTCATCGGGCGGCTGGTGATCGTGGACGACATCACCGAGCGCCTGCAGCTGGAATCGCAGCTCAGCCAGGCGGAGAAGCTATCGTCCATCGGCCTGCTGGCGGCGGGCGTGGCGCACGAGGTCAACACCCCGCTGGCGGTGATCTCGTCGTACGCGCAGATGCTCTCCAAGCAGTTGCACGGCGACGAGAAGCAATCGAAGCTGCTGGAGAAAATCACGCAGCAGACCTTCCGCGCCTCGGAGATCGTCAAC
>DASUBK010000034.1:0-3947 GCA_035763305.1 Terriglobales bacterium
TTTCTCCTCGCGTCGACTACGCTGTTGGCGCAGTCCGGTACCCACGTCGTTGTCCTCGGCACCGGCACACCCCGTCCTGACCCCGACCGCTCCGGCGGGGCCGTCGCAGTTGTCAGCAACGGCACCGCGTATCTCGTGGACTTGGGAGCAGGCGTCATTCGCCGCGCCTCTGCCGCTGCCCAGCAAGACCATCTGCCTGTCCTGGAGTCCCCCAAGCTCAAGATCGCCTTCCTCACGCACCTGCATTCCGATCACACTCTGGGCTATCCCGACTTCATTCTCACTCCATGGGTGATGGGCCGCACCGGTGCGGTGAACGTTTACGGTCCTGCCGGGCTGCAGGAGATGACCCAGCACCTTCTCGAAGCATGGAAGAAGGACATCGACATTCGCATCCACGGGCTGGAAGGGAAGTCGGCCCCGCCTGACATCCAGGTGCACGAGATCAAGCCCGGCGTCGTCTACAAGGACGCCAACGTGACCGTCACCGCCTTCCTGGTCAAGCATGGCTCCTGGGACCAGTCTTTCGGCTACCGCTTCGATACTCCCGACCGCAGCATCGTCATTTCCGGTGACACCTCGCCCACCGACGCCATCGCCAAAGCGTGCAACGGTTGCGACCTGCTGCTGCACGAGATGTACGACTCTTCCGTCGTCGGCGGAATCGCACCCGAGGCCCGGTACTTCGCCGCCTTCCACACCTCGCCGGCGGGAATGGCGACGGTCGCCAACGCGGCGCGTCCCAAGTTGCTGGTGCTGTATCACCAGATGGAGCGCGATGGAGACAGCGCCGTGCTCGACGCCTTGCGCGCCGCCGGATACAAAGGCGCCGTGGTATCGGCGCACGACCTCGACGTGTATTGAAGCGGCTTAGATGAACATCTCGTCGCGCGGGGCGGTGCTGGGCTGGCTCTTGGGACGCGCGCGCTGGCCCATCAGAGAGCCAATGCCGGTGGTGATTCCCTGGATGATGGCCGCCACCTGCCGCACCGGCGAGATCACCGTGTGGTGCACGATGTCGGTGGTCTCTTCCACCCGGTCCATGGTGCGGCTGACCAGTTCGTCGGCGCGGATTACCTGCAGCCGCGTGCGGTCCACGATGTCGTTCACGGTGGCGTCAATGCGCTGCAGTTCGGCCTTGAGCGTGGTGGTGGTGATGGCGAGATCGTCGACGATCTGCTCCACCTTGGGGCGCGTGGTCTCCAGCATGCCGTTGGCCTGGTCGAGCATGGGCAGCGCCCGCTTCTGCAGTTCGGAGGTGGCGGACTGCACCTGCGCGGCCGTCTTCTTGACCGCCAGCAGGATGGCGACGAGGATGCCGATCTGCACCACGATCGCCACCCCGATCTCGATCAACAGCACCGTGAAACGAGTTTCCATGGGATGCGGTTACTTCTTCTTGCCGCCCTCGGCTTCGGTGGTGGTGGCTTCGCGGTAAGCCTGCCGTCCCGCTTCGAAGGCAGAGCGGAACTGGTCCTTCTGCTGGCTTAGAACGTCGCGGCCTCGATCCACCCAGTCATTGGCCTGGTCCTTCACCTGCCGGGCGCGCTCGCTGACCAGGTCGCGGCCCTCCTCAGCCTTGTTGAGGATCGCTTCGCGAGTCTCGCGTCCGGAGCGCGGCGCGTACAGCACGCCCACCACGGCGCCAATGCCCAATCCAGTCAGAAACCACAGAAAACCATTGCTGTCACGATCGGACATATCATTCCTCCTCGCTCTATCCTGAAGCCCGTCATGCTAACACCCGCTCGCACGAATTACAAAGCAGCGGAAGGACATTGGCCGGATGCGCGGTCCGGAATGGCACGCAAGGCAGGGGCTAGTGAGTGGGGGCTAGGCGCTAGTAGCGAAATACCGAAGGCCGGTCGACCCCGACCGGCAAGAGCAAGTGCCACGCGGACAGGACGCGGTCGACCCCGACCGGCTAGCATTCCTCATCCCGTCGAGCCTCTTGCTGCGCAGCCGCCTCGTAGCCAGCGCAGCGTAACACCGGCAGGCGCGGGTACTTGGGAAACGCCGCGTCCACCGCGGCCAGGCGGCAAAGATAAAACGTCGACCCGCGCGCCGATTCGATCACCTGCACGTTGCGGCAGCTGGCGCACAGCCCCACCCGCTCCTGTGACGGACTCCGCATATCGCCAAGATCATCGGGGCCAACCCGGACCTCCTGCACCGCCTGTCTCCCTGCGGCGTTCCCGTGCATGTCGCCGCTTAAGAAGTCGCAGGGCTTCGCCTGCAGCGCAGTGAGTCATAGGCAGTAGTTGGAATGAAAAAGGTATGGCGCGCCCTGAGAGATTCGAACTCCCGACCTTCTGGTTCGTAGCCAGACGCTCTATCCAACTGAGCTAAGGGCGCGCGCCGCTCGCGAGGAGCTGGAAAACATTATACAGGAAGCTCTCAGCGATCAGCTTTCCGCTTGTGGAGTGGCGGCGATCAGCGACCACTGCACGACGAACCGCAGTCGAAATTCATTCGCCTCGCGGCACGCCACAAGAGCAACCACACTCCCACCGTGAAAGCTGATGGCTGAAAGCTGATAGCTGCTAGCTCTCCTACGCCCGCACCACCGAGTTCCACATGCGTCCCCAGGTGGAGCGCTGTGCGGCGCTGCCGCGGCGCGCGTTTTCCGCCCGCGGAGCCGGGCCAACCGCCGCCGGCGACCGCTGGGAGAACTCGCGGAAATAGGCCAGCCAGTCCTGCAACACTGCCTGGTGTTCCTCGGCGGCGAATTCGGCGAAGCGGATGCCCATCAGCTCCGGAGTGGAGCGGGCGACGATGCCGCTCACCAGGATCGGGTCCTTCATTCCCGGCAGCAGCAGGCGCAGTTCCACGGTCGTGCCTCGCGGCAGCGGCTCGGAGATCGTCGCGCCGATGCCGGACTCGCTGATGTCAACAACCTGCCCGCGTTGCGCCCGCCCGCCGCAGGCGATGTGCACCAGCGGCTCCAGCGACAGGCGCTGGGTGCGCCGCCGCGCCGGGCGGGTGAGATGCAGAGCGCTGCGCAGCGCCGTCCGCGCGGTATCGGTGGCCAGCGGTTTGCGAATCACCAGGGTCGCGCCCCGGCCGAAGCCGCGGGGCAGGCCCGCCTTCTCCGGCAGCAGCAGCAGGGAGACGGCGGCGTTGCGGGCGCAGTACTGGCGAACCAGCGGCAGGAGAAGGGACGCCTCGGGCAGTTCGCCGTCGAGCACCACGATGGCGAAGCGGTCTCCGGACAAGAGGCGCTCTACAACTTCGTGGTGAGTGGAGCTTTCCGTCTTCAGGCTCAGGGCCCGGGCGGAGGACATGACAGCCGAGCGGGCGCCGCCGTCGGCGATCACCAAACACTCGCGCTTCCGCAAAGCAACGTCAGTAGTCATCGGGGGGACGAAGCGAGGCTACAGTCTTCAGGGTAGCACGGTTCCGGGCAATCGGGTCGGGGCCTTAGGCGGGGGGAAGAAAAGGCCGTAGGCCACTGCGGCAGGCGTTCGCCTGAGGCGCAGCGCAAAATTTCCGCGGGCGGGAGCGATTCCCGAATTGATATCAGACTTTTGGATGTAGTTATCTAGAAAGTAAATCCTCTCCCTTTCCCTGCAAATCCTTGCACAAATCTTGAACTCCTGGCGGTAACTAGCTGAAGTGCCTGTTGTTGCTTTGGACATGACATTGCGCCGATTTGTGGCGTGGAGGGCTTCCGGGCCGTGAACCAGGGTATGAGAATCGCCATCATTTGTTGCGTTGTTATCATAGTGGGCACCATCTTCTCCCCGCTGGCCACGCGCGCCGACGCGCTGAACCTGGTGGTCAACGGCGGTTTTGAGCAGGCGGACATCACCGTGGTTCCCGTCGATTTCGTCGGCTGGACCGCCTTGGGCGTTACCGGCAAGTACTTCAGCGTCGGTCCGGACCGCACCGGCGCCGGCCTCTACAGCGCCATGATCGGCACCATGGGCGCCGACACCGTCCTGTCG
>DASUBK010000035.1:0-5892 GCA_035763305.1 Terriglobales bacterium
GCGGTAGAGGCTGAGGGTGATCCAGATGTCGGGCGCATCGCCGGGTTCAAGGCCGAGGAAGCTGGGCGGCAGCACGCCGATCACGGTCACGGGATCGCCGTTCACGGTGACGGTCTTACCGAGGGCGGAGAAATCGCCGCCGAGTTTTCCCTGCCAGAAGCGGTACGAGATCATGGCGACGGGAGGCGCGGAGTCGCTGTCGTCGGCGGCAGTCATGCTGCGGCCGGCGGCGGGCGGAATGCCCATGCCTTCGAAGAAGTTGCCCGAGACCGCTTGCGTGCCGTCGGATTCGGCGTGGCCGTTGAGGCCGATGTTGTCGCGGCCATTGTTGGCGGAGAAGGCGACCACGTTGTCGAAAACATGGTTATGGTCGCGGATGTACTCGAAGAGCTGCGAGGAGTAGGAGTAGCTGTGCATGATGCCGCCGGCATCGCGGCCGCCATTGCCCTCGACGTCATCGATGATGCGCCGCGGCCAGTCCTTGGAGTGCCATTCGAGCAGCAGCAGGCGGTTGGGTTCGGGCACCGGCAGCGAGCGCAGCAGGGCGGCGTTGGTCACGCTGAAGATGGCGGTGTTGGCGCCGATGCCCAGCGCCAGCGAGAGCACCACCACGAAGGCCAGCATGGGCGTGTGGGCCATGGCGCGCACCGCATAGCGCAGGTCCTGCCAGAAAGTTTCAAGATGGGCGAAGGTCCACATGGAGCGAGTCTCCTCGTGAATGAGCGTGAGGTTGCCGAAGCGGCGGCGGGCGGCGAAGCGGGCGTCGGCGGTGCCATCGTCGCGCAGGCGCTGCTCGCGCATGGCGAGGTGGAAGGCGACCTCGTCGTCGAGATCGCGGTCGACGCGGCGGCGGCGAAAGAGGGACCGCAATCGCAGCCAAGCGGAATGGAAGGATTCCGTCATCGGAGTCTTACGTTCGCGCAGCGGCTAAAGCCGCCCGTGTTTCTTCGTCTCCTACGGCACGGCTGAAGCCGTGCCCTGATACGCCAACGACCAACGGCTACTCGTAGCGCAGGGCCACCATGGGATCGACGCGGGCGGCGCGGCGAGCCGGCAGGAAGCCTGCCAATAACGTCACCAGCACGATGGCGGCAGTCGCCAGGGCGACGGTCAAGGGATCGTGCGGCGAAAGTTCGTACAGTTGCGCCCCCAGCAGGCGTGCGGCGAACCACGCCAGCGGGAGGCCGAGAACGACTCCCATGCCGACAATAGCCAGCGTCTCGCGCAGCACCATACGCAAAATGGCGCCGCGCTCCGCGCCCAGCGCCATGCGGATACCGATCTCGTTGGTGCGGCGGGCGACGGTATAGCCGATGGTGCCGTAAAGACCGACGCAGGCCAGCAGCAGGGCCAGACCACTGAAGGCAGAGCTGAGCAGGGCGAAGAGACGCTCCAGCACCAGGACCTGGTCGATGATCTCGTCTTCGGTCTTGAGGTTGAGGACCGGAACGTCCTTGTCGACGGCAAGCGCCTCGCGCTGCACGCCGCTCATCACCGCGCGGGGATCGCCATCCACGCGCAGCAGGAAGGTCATCAGGGTGGCGAACTGCGGCCGCTGCAGGTACGAGACGTACATGGTGGGCGGCGCGTCTTCGCGAATCTGGTTGTATTTCACGTCGCCGACGACGCCGACAACGGTGATGACGGTCGGCTTGGCGCCTGGCTTGCCGCTTTCGAAAGTTTTGCCGATCGGGTTGTCGCCGTGGAAGTAGTCGTGGACAACACGCTGGTTGACGGTGGCGACCAGCGGCGAGGCTTCGGTGTCCTGCTCGCCGACGGTGCGGCCCAGGAGCACGGGGATGCGCAGGGTGGAGAAGTAATCGGCGCCGATCACATGACGGTAGACTTCGGCGGTCTTGCCGGCCTCGGTGTAGCCGGGAATGCGCAGATCGGTGGAGGAGGATCCCGAGCCGATGGGTCCCAGCTGCGAGATGCCGACGGAGGTCACGCCGGGAAGCGCGCTGAGGCGGCGCTGCAATTCCGAGTAGTAGGAGATGAGGCGCGGGCCTTTGTAGCCGTTAAGGCCGGGCTGCACGCGGAAGGTGACCAAATGGTGGTGATCGAAGCCGAGGGCGACGTTCTGCAGCCGCTGCAAGGTGCGTAACAGCAGGCCGGCGCCGACCAGCAGCAGCAGGCAGAGCGCGACCTGTCCCGTGACCAGCACCTTGCCGGAAATGAACTTGGAGGCCGATCGACCGCGATCGGCGGCGGGGCCGTTCTGCTTCAGCATCGGGTACACGTCCACCCGGGTGGAGCGCCAGGCGGGAGCCAGGCCGAAGAGGATGCCGCAGAAGACGGAGATCAGCGCGGTGAAGAGCAGCACGCGCTGATCGATGCCCACGGTGATATCCACCTGGTGGCGGCCGCTGGCCATCATGCCGACCAGCACGTCGGTACCCCAGCGGGCGAAAAGCAGACCGGCAACGCCGCCCAGCACGGCGAGCAGAACGCTCTCGGTGAGCAACTGGCGCATCACGCGCCAGCGCGCCGCGCCGAGCGAGAGACGCACGGCAATCTCGCGCTGCCGGGCAGTGGCGCGGGCCAGCAGCAGGCCGGCCACGTTGGCGCAGGCGATCAGCAGCACCAGCCCAACCATGCCCATCAGCAGGAAGAGCGAGGTGGAAAACTGCCGACGCAGGCGATCGAGGCCGCGGGCGGCGGGCGTGAGCGCGAGCACCGGGATCTTGTCATCGCGCGGAACTTCGGGAGTGCCGACCTTCAGCACCTGGTCGAAGAGAACGCGCGTTTCGGATTGCGCCTGCTCGGAAGTGACGTTGGGGCGGAGGCGGCCGATCACGCCCAGCCACCAGACCTTGGGCGCGCGGATGTTGAAGTTGTCCACCCGCTGCATGGAGCGCGCGTACATCGCCAGGGGAACCCAGACGTCGGGAGCGGCGCCGGGCTCGACGCCGTAGAAGTCGGGCGGCAGCACGCCGATCACGGAGACGGGTTCGCCGTTGATGGAGATGGTCTTGCCGTCTATCGCGCTGTTGCCGCCCATGCGCGTTTGCCAGAAGCGGTAGGAGACCATGGCGACCGGAGCGGCGGAATCGGTGTCGTCGCTGGGAAGAATCGCGCGGCCGGCGACCGGCGTGACGCGCAGGCCCTGGAGGAAATTGCCCGAGACCGCCTGGACGACGGCGGAATCGGCGCGCCCGTTCAGCCCAATGTTCGCGGCGTCGTTATTGGCGGCAAAGGCCACCACGCTTTCGAAGCTGCGGTTGTGGTCGCGGAGGTACTCGAAGGTGTCCTGGGAGAAAGAATAGCTCCAGGACATGCCATTGATGCGCCGGCTGCTGCCCTCCAGATCCTCCATCACGCGCTCGGGCCAACCCTTGGCGGTCCAGGTAAAGAGGAAGAGGCGATCGGGCTCCGGCACCGGAAGCGTGCGCAGCAGGGCGGCGTTCATCACGCTGAAGATGGCGGTGTTGGCGCCGATGCCCAGAGCCAGCGAAAAAACGACGATGGCAGCGAGCAGCGGAGTCTTGGCGAGGGTGCGCAGGGCGTAGCGCAGGTCCTGCCACCAGGACTCGAGTGAAACGAAGGTCCACATGGTGCGTGCATCCTCTTTGATGAGAGTGGCGTTGCCGAATTGGCGGCGGGCGAGTGTGGCCCAGCCGCCCTCGGCTGTGAGTGCGTTGCCAGCCTGGCCTGCGCCGGTCTCGCGCAGGCGCTGCTCGCGCATGGCAAGATGAAAGGCGACTTCGTCGTCGAGGTCGCGATCGAGACGGCGGCGACGGAAGAGCGCCTTGCATCGCAGCCACGCGGAATGGAGTGATTCGAACATCGGACGCGTTACGTTCCCTCAGCGGCTGAAGCCGCCGTATTTGTTGCCCGACTTTCGGCACGTCTGAAGCCGTGCCCTCCCGTCGAGAGTCGCTTAGCGTTCATCAGCGGTTGAAGCCGCTTTGCTTCCCCCGTGCGGCACAACTTAAGGCGTGCCCGATACAACGCACCCGCAGGCGAGGGCGCCCGCGGCTACGTGATCTCATTCATAACGCAGGGCCACCATGGGATCGACGCGCGCGGCGCGGCGAGCCGGGAGGAATCCCGCCAGCAGCGCGACTGCCGTCAACACCACCACCGCAAGCGCCATGGTGAGTGCATCGCGCGGCGCAAGGCCGAACAGCATCTTGCGCAGCAGGGTCACGACGGCCAGCGAAATGGCAAGCCCGCCGGCCACACCTGCGGCCACAACGACGGCCACATCGCGCAACACCAGTTGCAGAATCGACGCCGGCCGCGCGCCCAGCGCCATGCGAATGCCGAACTCCGTCTGACGATGCGTGACCAGATAGCTCAGCACGCCGTACAGGCCGATCATCGCCAGCAGCAGCGCCAAGGCGCCAAAGAACGCCGACAGCGTGGCCAGCAGGCGCTCCTGGACGACGCTGTCGCTGACCTGTTGCGACAGCGTTTCGAACTGCAGCGGGATTCCTTTGCTCACCGATGCCACCGCCCTTTCGACCGCGGGAATCACGGCCGAAGGCGGCACGGCGGTGCGCAGTTCAAACGTCCCGGCCGCCTCCTTCGACTGGGTGGCGGGAAAGAACACGACCGGCTGCGCTTCCTCGCGGATGGACTCGTACCTCGAGTCCTTCACGATGCCCACAATTTCGATCAGCGGCTGCGGCTCGCCGGGATCCGTCTTCATGCGGAAGTGGCCGCCGAGCGCTTTGCCGGGAGGAAAGAACTTCTCCGCCAGAGTCTGGGTGACGATGGCAACCGGCGGGGAGTCCTTGGTGTCCTGCGCGTTAAATTCCCGGCCGGCAAGCAACGGGGTTCGGAGCGTCGCAAAATAATCCGGCGTGACGGCATTCATCCAGGCCAGCGCAGCGTCGCCGGTGGGCGGGTTGGGCGAATCGACGAGGATGTTGTTGTTCCAGGCGTAGTTGCTGAGCGGCGTGGTGAAGGAGCGCGCCACCGAGACCACTCCGGGAACGGCGCGCAGGCGTTCGGCGATGGCATCGTATTCCGTGTTGTGCTGCTCCGGCGGGAGCTGGGCGGCGCGCAGGTCGGCGGACATCACCAGCACGTTGTTGCGATCGAAGCCGAGATCGACCGTCAGCATCTTGACGAAGCTGCGCAGCAACAGCCCGCCGGAAATCAGCAGCAGCAGCGAAACGGCGATTTGCGAGCTGACGATCCACTTGCCGGCGCGGAAGCGAGAGTGGCGTTCCTCTTCCGCCGACTGGCTGCCCTTCATGGCGGCCATGAGGGAGACGCGGGTGGAACGCCACGCGGGCAGCAGGCCGACGAGAATTCCGGTCAGCACGGCGACCCCGGCGGTGAACTCCAGGACCAGTCCGTCCAGCGACAGGTCCATAAATACCGCGCGGTGGCCGGTCGCCATGCTGCGCACCAGCAGGGTACTGGCCCAGCGGGCGAAGAGCAGTCCGGCGGCGGCGCCGACGGCCGACAGCAGCAATGACTCGGTGAGCAGTTGGCGGATCAGGCGGCCGCGCGAAGCTCCCAGCGCATTGCGGATGGCGATTTCGCGGCTGCGGGTGGTGGCGCGGGCGAGCAGCAGGCTGGCGATGTTGGCGCAGGCGATGAGCAGCACCAGGGCAACGATCGCCATCAGGATGTTCAGGGGCTGGGCGAAACTCCGGCGCAGATAGGATTCGCCGGTCGCAGCGGGAGAGGTCACCAGCAGCGTCTTGCGGAATCGCTGCTGGTATTCCGGCTCCCAATTGGTCGGGAGGGCGGCGGCGGCGACTGAAGGCGAGAGCACGGCGAGGCGCGCGTTGGCTTGCTGCGGGGTAACTCCGGGCTTCAGGCGGCCGACAATGCTGAGCCACCACCAGGAGCGGTGATCAAGGCGGGAGCGCTTGCCGTCGAAGACCGCGCTGGAGCAGATGGGGATGGCAGCATCGAAGGTCGGGCCGATCT
>DASUBK010000036.1:0-5718 GCA_035763305.1 Terriglobales bacterium
CCACTCGCGCTTGCCTTCGGCGAGATCGACGAAGTTCTGCACCGTCTTGGGCGCGTCCTTCTCGAAAAGCCGGCAGACGATCTTGCCTTCGCTGGTGTCGAATTCGGCGTACAAACCGGGTTGGCGGGCCATGAGCTTCCTCCTTGCAAACGAAGAAGGATAACAGAAGAGAACTGGTGAGCTGGCGATCGGGTGATCATTCCGCGCAGATCACCAGATCATCAGATCACCAGATTTACTTCGCCGGTGCTCCGCCCGTCTGCTTGATGTCAATATGGGTAATCCGCACCGGGCGCAGCGGCTTGTCGGTGGACAGATCGCGGCTCACGTGCGAAATCTGCCGCACCAGCCCCACCGGCTCGCACTGCCCGAAAATCGTGTGCCGCCCGTTGAGATGCGGCGTCGCCGCCTCGGTGATGAAGAACTGCGAGGAACCGGTGTGTGGGCGCTGCTCGTTCGCCATCGCCAGGCGTCCGGGACGATCGAAGCTGAGGTCGGAACGGAACTCGTCTGGAATGGTGAAGCCCGCGTCGCCGGCGCCGTTCCCCATCGGATCGCCGCCCTGGATCATGAACCCGGGAATCACGCGGTGAAAGATGAGCCCATCGTAGAGCGGCACGCCGTGCTTCTTCGCGCCCGAGGCCGGGTTGATCCAGTCCTTCGTGCCCGTTGCCAGGCCGATGAAATTGTCCACCGTGATCGGCGCCTTGTCCTTGAACAGGTCGCAGGTGAAGTTGCCGGCGGTGGTCTGGATGGTCGCCACCGGATTCGGCCCGCTGCCCGCCGCCTTGGCAGCCGGCTTGGTCTGGGCAAGGGCGAAGGCGGAGAGCAAGGCGGCGAAAATAATGGGCTTCACAAGTCCTCCCAATTCTTGCGGCGAAAGTGTACGCCCCGCGGCGGCGCGCTGCCAACGCTTTGCGAAGCTCGCGAAAGGTTCACCCGCACCAAATGTTAAGAATGACTGCCCGGCAGCGTCCGCAATACAGCGCGCGGAGCGCGCGGAAAAACGTCTAGCCCCCGGCGCAAGCCGGGGGGCGACAGGGAGCGGATGATTGAGCCCGCTTTAGCGGGCGAAAGAAGAGCCGGATTTCCACCATGCCGATAAAGCCAGGCCGCTTCGAACCTAGTCCCATACCGCTGTATGCCTGCACCGTTTCCCTCCCAACGGCGCAGGAGGGGGAACTAACGTCCCCACAGATTCGTACAACCAACGAGAGGCTCGCATGAGAACGATGCTGCACGACCTTCGCTACGCGCTGCGCGTGCTGCGCAAGCAGCCGGCTTTTTCCCTGACGGCGGCGCTGGTATTGAGCTTGGGCATCGGCGGCAGCAGCGCCATCTTCAGCATCGTCAACGGCATGTTCCTCAAGCCGCTGCTGATCCGCCATCCGGAGCAGATTGTCGGCGTCTACAGCAAGGATACCGTCAAGCCCGACACCTATCGCGCCTTCTCTTATCCCAATTACGCCGACCTGCGCGCCGACAACAAAGTCTTCAGCAGCCTGACGGCGCATAACCTTGCCCTGGTCGGCGTCACCGAGGGCGACAGCACGCGCCGCGTCTTCGCCGACGCCATCAGCGCCAATTTCTTCTCTACCTTCGGCGTGCCCTTATACCGCGGCCGGCCCTTCTCCGATGCGGAAGAGCAGCCGGGCAGCGGCATCCAGGCTGCGATCGTCAGCTACAACTACTGGACCAGGCACGGCGCCGATCCCGACATCCTGGGCAAAACCGTGCAGGTCAACGGCCGCGCCTACACCATCATCGGCATCGCCCCTGCGGGCTTCACCGGAACCGCCGCGCTCATCAGCCCCGAACTCTACCTGCCGCTGGGCATGTACGAGCGCTACGCCAACGACTTTCAGGGGCACATCAAGCCGCTGGCCGCACGCGACAATCCCGTGCTGATGCTGGTGGGCCGCCTGAAGGACGGAGTCTCCCCGCAGCAAGCCGACGCTGCTCTGGCGCTGCTCGCCGAGAGGCTGGCTAAGGCCTACCCCGCCGAGAATAAGGACCAGACGCTGCTCACGCACAAGCTCTCGCGTATGAGCATTTCCACCTCGCCGGCGAACGACAGCGAACTGACCGCTCCGTTCGTCCTGCTGATGGCCATGGCCGGCGTGGTGCTGCTGATTGCCTCCCTGAACGTGGCCGGCATGATGCTGGCGCGGGGCGCGGCCCGCCGTCGGGAAATCGGCATCCGCATGGCGCTGGGCGCGCGCCGCCGCAACATCGCTCAGCAACTGTTCACCGAAGGACTGGTCCTGTCGCTGGCCGGAGGCGCCGCCGGACTGCTGGTGGCCTACGCCGGAACCACGCTGCTGGTGCGCTCGCTCGCGCGCATGGTGCCGCTCGACCTGGTGTTCTCGGCGGCGCCGGACTGGCGCGTTGCCGCGGCCGCCACCGGCTTCAGCGTCCTCAGCGCGCTGGTGTTCGGACTCGGTCCCGCGCGCAGCCTCTCGCGCGGCAGCGTGTTCGCCGACATCAAGGAGGACAGCGCGCAGCGCGAGCCGGCGCGGCACTTCTCGCGCCGCAACCTGCTGGTCGCGGGACAGATCGCGCTCTCGCTCATGCTGGTCTCGGCCGCCGGACTCTTCCTGCGCAGCGCCTGGAACGCGGCGGCGGTGCAACCCGGCTTCCGCATCGATAACGAAGTCGTGGTGGAACTGGATCCCAGCCTCGCCGGCTATGACGAGACCCGCGGCCGGCAACTCTATCGCACGCTGCTCGAGCGGCTGAGCCATGTGCCGGGTGTGCGATCGGCCAGCTTGGCGGCCACCGTCCCCTTCGGCATGTTCTCTCTCGGGCGGACCGTCGAGCGCGCCGACGCGCCCATAGCGGCTAATCAGAAGGGACTTTCCTTCCGCTCCAACATCGTCAGCGAAAATTATTTTTCCACGCTGGGCATTCCCGTGTTGCGCGGGCGCAGCTTCCAGGAGAGCGAGACGGCCGGCGCTCCGGCGGTCGCGATCCTCGACCAGACCGCCGCGGAAAAGCTGTGGCCGCACGGCAATCCCATCGGGCAGAGAATCCGGCTCAGCGCATCCGATAGTTCGAAGCAGGCCACCATCGAGGCTGAGGTCGTGGGCGTGGTCGGCAATGTGCAGGACGACGTCATCGGCTCCACCGGCCAGCCGCACCTCTACCTTTCCTTCGGCCAGCAGTACCAGGCCAACATGAACCTTCACCTGCAAGTGGCGCACGCGGACGCGTCGATGCTGGAAGCGGTGCGGCGCGAGGTGCTGGCGGTGGATGGACGTCTCGCGGTGCTCTCGTTGCGCAGCCTGCGCACCCACGTGGAGAGCAGCTTTGGCCTGTGGATTCTCGGCATGGCCGCGCGCCTGTTCAGCATCTTCGCGGCTACGGCGCTGCTGCTGGCGATGGTCGGCCTCTACGGTCTGCGCGCCTACACCGTGGCGCGGCGCACCCGCGAAATTGGAATTCGCATGGCCCTGGGAGCACGGCCCAGCGAAGCGCGCCGCATGATCTTGCGCGAGGGCCTCGCCCTGACCGCTGGCGGCTTGGCCGTCGGGTTCCTCTTGTCGCTCTCAGCAGGAAAGGCGGTCGCCAGCTTGCTGTACAAGGTTCCGGGCTTCGATCCGCTGGTGCTGGGCACGGCGGCGGCGGTGCTGGCGGTGGTGTCGCTGGTCGCCTGCTACCTGCCGGCCGCCCGCGCCTCGCGCGTCGACCCGATGATCGCCCTGCGCCAGGAATGAGCCGCTGTGCGTACGAGGTCAGCTCCAGCGCGCGAAGCGCGCGATAGAACGTGTAGCCCCCGGCGTAAGCCGGTGGGACGACGG
Source organism: Terriglobales bacterium (assembly GCA_035763305.1). Classification (GTDB taxonomy): domain Bacteria; phylum Acidobacteriota; class Terriglobia; order Terriglobales; family Acidobacteriaceae; genus DASUBK01. The sequence continues at coordinate 3,801 of DASUBK010000036.1, forward strand.
TAGTGTGGATGTTCGAGCCCGCTTGAGCGGGCGAAAGAAAGGCTGGAACACGTAAGACTATCTCGAATCTAAGATGTGCAATCTCATCCCGTGCGCCGCGATCGCCCTGAAATAATCCAGTCCACCGCGATCGGTCCCGCGCCGTAGAAGATCAGCGCCAACGCCAGCGCCCAGCAGGCCAAGGGAAATTGATAGTTCCCCTGCCCGGTGAAGCCATTCTTGAGGTGTACTTTGAGGATGGCGACGGTCATGTCGATCATGATCGCGGCCGCCGCCGGCCGGGTCAGCAGCCCCAGCACCACCAGGATTCCGCCAAAGAACTCGGCGGCAATCACCAGGTACCCCATCCATCCCGGCGCGCCGGTGCCGGCGGCCACCGCTCGCGCCATGCCCGGGTTCATCAGCTTCGGCCAGCCGTGCGCAATCATGATGGCGCCCAGCGCCAGCCTCATGGCCAGCAGTCCCAGCGGCTGCAGCCGATCGAGGAAGTTCAACATGAGCAGTTTTCTCCGCAGCGCAAATGGAAACTTGGATGTCGCGCGAGCACAAAGGTTACGACTTTCTTGCCAACCTAGCGGTTCTCCAGCTTGATGTCCACGCCGCGCTCGCGCATGGCGCCGATAAAGGCGTGTGCGGGTACGTCCAGTTCCTGGTGGATGCCGCCGCGCTTGGCGATCTCGCCCGAGGCCATCATCTGCACCACGATCGACGCCGGCCACGCGGTGGTGCGCATCATCGAGGTCATCCTGCTGCGCGGATCGTAGCGGTCCACCAGCGTGTAGCTCAGCACGCGCTGCGGCTCGCTCTCCCGCTGGAACAGCGCCTTCAACCGGTTACCGCGCGCCTCGTGAGCTTCGACACGCAGGATTGTGACGTCCGGTTCCTCGCCGGCGAAGGCTTCGCACAGCAGCTGCGCCGTCACTTCGCGCGGCGAGACTTCCGCCTTGCCGATTTTCCTCTTCTCCTTCGAGAAGAAGCCCAGGTCGTACAGCGTGCGGATGATCGGCAGGTGTCCCTGGTAGCGCAGCGTCTTCTCGAAGCACTCGCCCACCTTGCCGGCGAAACTCTCCGGCAGCGTCGAGGTTCCGCCGGAGGTGTGAAAGGCCTCCAGCAGAGGGAAGCCCGCGATGCGAAAGCTCTCCGTTTCGCTCAGCGGCTCGATTTGCGTGATCTTGCCCTTGCGCAGCACCTTGGCCGGCTCGGCGTACTCGTTGATCAATCCTTCGACGGAGAAGACGAGCTGGTAATTGAAAGGCGCGCGCGGTTTCTCGGGTAGCCCTCCGACGTAAATCTTCAGCGCCTCGGCGCGGCCGCCCAGCTTGCGCACCAGGTCGCCGCCGAGTATCGACGCCATGCCGGGTGAGAGCCCGCAATCGGGAGCGATGGCCACGCCGCGCTTCTCCGCCTTCTTCGAGAGTGCCAGCTCCTCGCGTACCACGGTGTTGTTGCCGCCGAGATCGGCGAAGTGGCAGCGGGCGTCAATCGCCGCCTTGGCCAGCCCGAGATTGAAAAAGTACGGTACCGCCGAAAGCGCCGCCTCGTGGCCGCTCATCAGCTTGCGCGCCGCCCGCTCGCTGCCGGCATCCACTTCGACCGCGCGCACCTTGTCGCCGCCGGCCAGTTTGTTGACCCGGGCCGCCGCGTTTTTGGCGCGCTTCTTGTCGCTGTCGGCCAGCGTGACCGAATCCACCTTCGGCGCGCGCGCCATGTCGTACGCTGCCGCCGCGCCCATCATCCCCGCACCAATCACCAGGAGCTTCATCGCGACCTCGCAGAAAAAGTGCGCACCAGATTATACCGAGCTGTCGCCTCTCAGCTATCGGTTGTCGGAGTGGGCCTTGGTGAAACCTTAGTGACCTTCGTGTGAAACGGTCCTGCTCATTCACATGAGGGTCACACAGGTTCCACGAAGGCAACG
>DASUBK010000037.1:0-3725 GCA_035763305.1 Terriglobales bacterium
TGCTGTCGGGCTTCAACGGCGTGAACGACGAGAAGGCGGCGGCGGTGATGCGCCGGGGCGGTTTGCTGGCTTCCTCGCAGGTGCCGGGCGGCAAGGTGGACCTGTTGACGCCGCACGTGTCGGAGGTGAGTTTCGCGATCATCAACGACATCGATGCGATGTTCCAGAACACGCTCGGTCTCACCGACGCGCTGCAGGGCAATGCCGGTGGCGAACGCGGCGGCGCGCACGCACGGGCGATGATGCAGGCCGGCGCGGGCCGGTTGACGCGGCGGATGCAGAACGTGGAGCGGGCGGTGGCCGAAGGTGCGGCGCTGCTCATGAGCCTCGCGCGTCGCTACGACGACACGGTGCTGCAGGACGACGACGAGGCGAAGTACGTGATCGGCCAGGTGCCGGCGGAGGCGATGGTCGAAGTGGCGGCGCATTCGTCCTCGCCGCTTTTCGCCGCGCAGGCGACGCAGGAAGCGGTGCAGCTGATGGAACTCGGCATCATCGACAAACAGGACTTCCTCGACCTCGCCGACCCGCCGATGGCCGAAGCGCTCAAGGAACGGATGAAGGCGAGGGACCGCAAGGAACAGGCAATGGTGAAACAGGCCATCGACCAGACCCCGCAGAACGACCGCTGGCAGTTGTTCGCCAGCCTGCTAGGCAAGAAGAAGCGGGCCTGAATCCAGCTAAAAAAAGGGCTCCAGCACGGGGGACATGCTGGAGCCCAGGGAGGCTTGCGCCTCGTACCCACGACAGGTATGCTCGATCCTGCGGAACCGAGCGGGATCGATTCTAGCCTGCTTACACGGATGTGTAAAGGGTCCGCCGTCAAGACGCACGATAGTCGCGGGCCTGCATGGGCTGCCCGTCAGAAAACACCGGAGGCGGTCTGCAGTGACCGTACATAAGCCTCCGATCCGGCGTTCCTGCGGCGACCGGAGTTAGCCCTGGCAAGTGATGGCCGCGAGGCTCCAAAGTCAGGGTGAAGCGAACGTAGGCGTCCTGCGACACGGGTTCAGTCACGCGCTTCCCAACGACTGAATGAGTGATGTGATCCCTACGGGCCAAAGCCTTTGGATCATGTTTGGCAGAGCCTTGCCTGAAACGCCCTCTTGACTTTGTGCGTGAACGGGTTCTAGAAAGCGACTGTGCGAGGCGATTGCCTTGGCACGGGAACCCGAAAGGGTTGTGGACCCAACTGTTCACCCACTCGACACCAGGAGAAGCATCATGGCTCGCAAGTCGCATCGCAAGGCCCGCAAGTCCACCCGCAAGGGTCGCAAGTGAGCGCCACCCGCCACCAGAAGGCCGCCGCCAAGCGGAACATCAAGAAGGCCATCACTGCTCGCAGCTATGGCCGTAAATCGATGCGCAAGGCGGCGCGCTGACGATGGCGACGCCGAATCTCGGCACGCTGTCGCAGCCGTTGCCCATGGGTGGGCAGACCCAGGGCGCGGCTGCGCCAGCACCGGCGACCGGACAGGCTTCGCCCGATGGCAAGGCCGCCATGTCGCGCGGCAAGGTGATGCAGGCGATCCAGTCGATCAGCCTGGAACTGCCCAACTTCCCAGTCGGTTCCGAAGAGCACACCGCGCTCCTCGACACGGTGAAGAAGCTCGGCAAGTATTTCTCCGGTTGGAGCAACGCCACGCAGGCCGCGCCCCAGCCGCAACAGGCCGCCCAGCAGATCGCGGGTTCGCCCGTGCCGATGGGTGGCGACGACAACTCCCCGGAGGCAGCGTAATGGCCATTCGCCCGAACAACCTGACGCCCAACAAGGGTGGTGACGTGTGCCCGCCGGAAGTCAACGACAAGCCGCGCCGGTACTCGAACCTCATCAATAGCCCGTTCGTGCCGCAGTTCGGCGGCGCGATGGCGGTCGCCAAGAGCGTGAAGAAGGCCCCCTACGGCCGCATCGCGCACGCCGGCAAACGCGGGAACCCCTGATGCCCCGCCGCCAGCGCCCCTCCCTGTCCTCGCCCAGCTACGGCGCCCTCACGGGCTCGATCAACTGGGCGCGCGGCATGGACGAATCGCTGGCGCAGGGACCGTCCTACGCCCCGCCAGTGCAGGCGGAAAGCGCATCGAGCGCTACCGTTTCCAATCAATCGCGCAGTTCCTCGGTGATCCAGTACGGAAACCAGGGAAACATCTACCTCAAGCGTGCCTATGGCTCGCTCAACCCGAACAGGATGTGAGTCATGCCTGCCCTTGACGAACAGGAAATCGCGGTCCTCGCCGAACTCAAGACGAGCGATCCCGCGCTGTACCGGAAAATCCGTGGTGAGGCGCTTCGCGCCGCCGCCAAGCTCCATCCCGATATCGTGGTGCCGGAAGTGGAGATGGGCAACGCCATCGACCAGCTTCGCGCCGATCACGAAAAGAATCTGGGCGAAATGAAGGCACAGCTGGAAGCCGAGCGCGCCGCACGCGCCAAGGCCGAAGCCGTGGCTTCCGCCCGCGAGAAGCACGGTCTGGCGCCGGCCGAGGTCGGGCAGGTGGAGAAGTTCATGGAGGAACACAAGATCGACGACTTCGAATCCGGCGTGCGCTTCATGCGCCTGCAGGAGTCGCAGGCTGCGCAGACCAAGAACGGCGTGCCGACCACCGGCATGATGGAACTTCCGTCGAACTTTGCCGATGGTCTCAAGGACCGCCGTGGCGCCCGTCGCCGCAACCTTTTCTCGGCGTTGAACGACCTGCGCACGCAGGAACGTCGCAACGCCTTCCTCGCTACGCAGTAACTGAAGGAGAGCCGTCGTGCCGCAGTTTGGAACGGGCATTGTGCCCTCAGGCGCGTTAGGCGCCCAGCTATCCGCTGTCACTCGTCGTGGCATCACCGAAGATGCCATCGTCGCCCTCTACCAGGCGTCGCCCACCCTGGCGCTGCTGTTCTCCAAGGCCAATGCCGCCTCCGGTGGTGTGTCCTCGGTGACCGTACCGGTGCAGCTGTCGGCCATGACGGCGGGCAGCTGGACGGACTTCGGCGGTTCCTTCCCGGCGCCTCAGGTCATGTCCGGCCTCGTCCCGGCGGAGTTCAACCTCAAGGGCCTCGTGGTGCCGGTGCCGCTGCTCGGCATGCAGTCGATGTTGCAGGTGGACGAGACCGTGGTCTCGCTGCTGGAAGCGACCATGGACGACGCCAGCAACCAGGCGGTGTCGATGCTCACCAGCGCGCTGTTCAACAACTCCACGAACGCGCAGCAGCTGGGCGGCCTGCCGCTCGCCATCTCGGCGACCGGCACGTACGGCGGCATCAGCCGCACGACCTACACGAACTGGCAGGCGAATGTGATCGCGGAAGGCGCCGTGGCGCCGACCCGCAATTCCACCCTGCTGGATGTCATCAAGACCACCAGCGCGGGCTTCGGCGAGCGCCCGACGTTTGGCGTGACCGGTCCGCTGACGTGGCACAAGCTGGCGACCGACTTCACGTCGCAGGAACGCTACAACGTGAATCCGGGCGGCACCTACGCGGACAGCCAATTCGGCGCGACCGCCATGTTCCAGGCGCTGTCCGTGGGTGGCGTGCCGATCTACATGGATGCCAACGCCACCGAAGGCGAAATCTACTACCTCAACGAGAACTACGTGTCGCTGTACATCCACCAGGATGTGAGCTTCGGCTTCACGGGTTTCGAGTCCACCCTCATCAACAACCAGATCGGTTTCATCGGCGCGCTGCTGAGCCTGCTGGAGCTGGTCGTGTCCAAGCCGTCCACCTGCACGGT
>DASUBK010000038.1:0-4043 GCA_035763305.1 Terriglobales bacterium
CTGCGGATGCAGCCGCGAGGTGAACCCGTGCTTCTTGCGCAGGGCCGCCATCAGTGACGACAGGCGCTTGCGATAGGCGTCGGAGAGAAAGGCCTTGCTGCCAAAACGCTCCCGATAGTTCTCTACCAGGTGGGGAAACTCCTTTTCCAGCCAGGGCAGGAAGATGGCCGCCGACGAGGGCTTCAGGAAGAGCGCGTTGGCGAAGATGTACTGCCCGCCGGCCGCGCGCGTGGCTTTCACCAGCGCGTCGAGATCGCGGGGCGCGTCGGTGATGCCGGGAACCACCGGCGCGCAGATCACGCCCGCGGGCACCCCGGCGCCGGTCAACTTGCGTACCGCGTCGAGGCGCAGGTCGGGGCGAGGCGCGCGCGGCTCCAGGATTCGCGCCAGCCTGGTGTCCAGGGTGGTGATGGTCAGGTTGACGAACAACTGGTTGTGCTGGGCGATGGCGCGCAGCACGTCAATGTCGCGCAGCACCAGGTTCGATTTGGTGACGATGCCGATGTCGAGGCCGCGGTGGCGGGCGAATTCTTCGAGAATAGCGCGGGTGACGCCGTAGCGGCGCTCGGCGGGCTGGAAGGGGTCGGTGGCGGTGCCTAGGGCGATCTGCTCGCCCGGTTTCACGCGCTTGAGATCGCGGCGCAGCAGCGCGCCGATCGCCGGATCGGCAAAGCGCTCGAAACTGGCGTGGCCGGGCGCGGCGTTCTGCTTGACGTAGATTTTGTGCTCGAACTGCTCGGGATCGCGCAGCTCCATGAACTCGTGGGTGTAGCGCGCGTAGCAATACTTGCAGGCGAACTCGCAGCCGCGATAGGGGTTGATGGTCCACTGGAAGGGCATGCGCGCCACCGTGCAGCGATTCAGGATGGAGCGCGCGGGCAGGGTGAAGTACTCAACCTGGTGTCCGTCGGCGATGGCGGAGCCGAGCGTGCGCAGGCGCGCGATGCCGACCAGTTGCGGGGCGCCCTCCCCCGGAAACAGCGCGGTTTCGCAATCAGGAGTGGAGCAGGAGGAATTGGGGCAGGAGCAGGACACGGGCAGCAGTTTCGCTTTTTGTTCGCTGTTGAAGATAACTCTGCTGCGGAGGTCGTGTCAACGGAAGGCTGCGGCAGGCGGGGCGCCTGCCGCTACGCAATCAGGGTGACCTGAGAGATCGCCCCGGCGAGCGCGCCGGGGCCTACCCGCTATAAACCTACGATCGGCCGAGGCGCAGGTTGCCGTCGCCGGAGTGCATGGTGAGGATGGAGCCGCCGCCGTTGAGCTTGCCGCGCACCGTGCCCTCGCGCATGGAGCCGGACATGGTCACGGGAAAATCGACGGTGACACGGCCATCGCCGGTGTGGGCGTCAAGGTCGGCGCCGAAGCCGTCAGGCACGCGCAGGGTGATGTTGCCGTCGCCCGAGCTGAGGCTCCAACCCATCGCCATCTTCGACCCGGTGCGCGCATCGGCTTCGATCTCGCCGTCGCCAGAGCGAAGGTCGAGCTGGTCGAAGCGGCCGTCGACATTGATGTTGCCGTCGCCGCTGGTGGCCGAAAGCGTGCCGTCCAGCCCGCGGGCGGTAACGTTGCCGTCGCCGGTGCGGATGCGCTCGCTTCCCTTCACCGATGCGATGGAGACGTTGCCGTCGCTGGTGTGCAGGTCGAGATCGCTTTCGCTGGGCACTTTCAGCTCGACACGGATGGAATGCCGGCCAAAGGAGAAGTGCTCGTGCGGCACCTTGATGACGATGTCGACGTGATTGCCGCTCTGGTTGGCCTCGATGCGGACGCCGTCGGGACCGATGGTGTAGCCCTCGGTGGTGACGCTGGCGTCCACCTGCGCGGCGGAGCCGGTGACGACGTCCACATTGCCGTCACCGCAGTCAATGGTGACGGTCGGCTTGGCGGTGACTTTGTATTGTTGATGCCATTCGTCGGCGCGGGCGATTCCCGCCGCGGCCAGGATCAGAAACGATGCCAGGAGCTTACGCACGCTGCACCCCCTGCAGTGCTGTACGAATTCGACGGGCGGGCGGTTCCGTGGTGAGCGGGAAATTCTAGCGGCGGGTGACCGGCGACTGGCCAGTGCTGACCGACTTCAGCTGCGCTTCGGTCTCGGCCAGCGCCTGGCGAGCTTTCTCGTCGGCGGGATTCTTGGCCAGCTCGCCGCGGAACATCTCGATGGCCGGCTGCAGCTTGCCTTGTTTCTGCAGGACCACGCCCATGATGTAGCGATATCCCAGCGCGCGGGGCTCGTTGACCAGGGCACGATCCATCGCCTGCTCGGCGCGATCCAGGCGGCCCAGGCCCATCTCCGTCTGCGCCAGCCAGTAGAAGGTGTCGCCGTCAATCGGATAGAGCTCGGCCGCGTGGACGAGGTAATTCTCCGCCCGCTCGTAATTACCGTGGGCGAAGTTTTCGTAGCCCATGTTGTAGACGCAGAGCCAGAAATTGGGATCGCGGGCCAGCACCTCGCGGTACATCTCCATGCCCTCCTCGTAGCGGCCGGCGTCGATGAGCGCGTTGCCGAGATCGGTGCGGGCGAGGTTGTTGCCGGGAGCCGTATCCACGCCGCGCTTGTAAAGCAACAGGTTGTTGGCCCAGTAGGTGCTCTGCAGGATGGTGGTGGCCATCATGACCAGGGCCAGAACCGCCACCGGAATCGCCGGCACCGGCTCGCTACCCGCCAGCGAAACGCGGCCGAAGGGAATCCGCCGCAGCGCCATGCCCAGCAGGATGCAGACACCGACCGATGGCAGGTAGAGGTAGCGGTCGTGCGCCAGTTCGCCCTTCACGAAGTACTTGAGGTTGAGCACCGGAACCAGCGGCAGGATGGTCCACAGCAGCAGGTACCAGTAGGTGCGCGAGCGGCTGCGCCATCCGATCCAGGCCAGCGCCGCCGCCACCGCCAGCACGATCAACAGCGGAAGAATGAAGGCGGAGAATGTCGGGGCGGTGACGTAAGCGGTGTCGTAAAACGCGCTCAGCCCGACCGGCCAGAAGAGCAGCCGCAGATAGAACACCAGCAGGCCGGGGATGGTCATCAGGTTGACGGTCCACGGCACCGGATAATTGGTGATGGAGAAGGTGCTGAGAGCGTGAATGCGGGCGGGAATATAGATGGCGGTGATAGCGGCGTAGGGCAGCGCCAGCAGCACGCCGCGCTGGATTCGCTTCGCCCAGGAACGCAATGCGGTTTCGCCGGCGACCGGAAACAGCAATTCGTAGGCGCCGATGAACACCGGCAACACCACCGCGGTCTCCTTGGAAAACTGCGCCACGGCGTACAGGAGCAGCGACCCGGCGAGCCACTTCCCTCCCCTGCCTTCGCGAAAGTTCAAGTAGCACAGAAAGGCGGGGATCAGAAGCATGGCGAAGAGCGGCTCGGTGACGCCGGAGATCCAGGCCACGGCCTCCAGGTGAACCGGCAGCAATCCGAAGAGCAGCGCGGCGATGCCGGCGGCAACGCGATCGCGGGTCAGGCGCTGGGCGAAATAAAACACCGCCAGGGTCGCCAGCATATGGGCGATCACGGTGGTAAGGTGCCAGCCCAAGGGGTTCAGGCCGAAGGCCTTGAAGTTCAGCAGCAACCAGATGAGGAAGAACGGGCGGTAGTAATTGCTGATGGCGTGCAGGTTGAACTGCGCCCAGACGTGGGTCTGAAAGAAGACCGGCAGGTACTTCCACTGCTTGATGAAGGTGTTGACGACGATCTGGCCGACGTCGTCGTAGACGAACTGGAACTGCAGCGTGCCCACGTAAGCGACAAACGTGGCCAGCAGAATGGCTGCGGGTAGGGCCCATCGAGGCAGGCGCGGCTTCGGCGCGGGAGTGGAGGACATGGGGTCGGGTACACGCATTTTACCCCAAGTGCCGACTGCCGATTGCCGCTTGAGCCAGCGTCACGAACCCATGTTGTCATCCTGGCGAAGCGAAGGATCGATGCTTTCGTTGGCCGAAGAAACGCATAGATCCTTCGCTTCCCTCAGGATGACAAACAAGGGGGTTACTGCTGCCCCGGCTTCTGTGCCTGCTGCTGCGGCGGCGGCGGGATGGAGATGTCC
>DASUBK010000039.1:0-10855 GCA_035763305.1 Terriglobales bacterium
CGATAAAGCCGCGCCTTGGCGTCAAGGGTTCGTAAATCGCGCCGGAAGCTATCGCAGCAATCCAATGGCGCGCATCAGTTCCACGCCGTTGCTGCGCGTGACCACCCCCTCCCGAAGGCGGTAATCGAAGCTCATCTTGCCTCCCTCGAGGCGGTCCTGGAAGTGCACATTGCGCACCGCGGCGCCGAATTCGCCGGCGAGCGCGGTCAAGGTCAGATCGTGGGTAGTGACCAGGCCGATCGCGCCGCGCTGCAGCAGCCCGCGGATCAAGCCTTCGGCGCCGGCGTTGCGATCGCTGGAGTTGGTGCCGTGCAGCAGTTCGTCAAGCAGGAACAGCATCGGCCGCTGTGCCGCCAGATCCACCAGTGCGCGCAAACGGGTGATCTCGGCAAAGAAGTGCGAGGTACCCTGCTGCAGCGAATCCAGCACCCGCATGCAGGCTCCCACCTGCAGCGCACTAAGGGTCAGAGTTTTCGCGCGGACTGGGGCTCCGGCTAGGGCCAGCACCGCGTTGACTCCCACCACGCGCAGCAGCGTGCTCTTGCCCGACATGTTGGAGCCGCTGACCAGCAGCACCCGCGCTTTCTCTTCCAAGGCCACGCTGTTGCGGATGCAGGCAGTCTGCGCGATCAGGGGATGGCCCAGTTCTTCGCCGGCAAAGCGCGCGCCGTCGTCCACAATCTGCGGAAACGGGTCCTGCGGATGCTCGTAGCTGTAGGTGGCCAGCGAGGAAAGCGCTTCGAAGTCGGCCAACGCGTCCAGCCAGCCGCGCACGCCTGCGCCGTAGCGGCGGCGCCAGCTCTCGATGGCATACGACACCTGCACGGTGTAGAGGATGGCAGGATCGAGCGCCTGAACGAAGAGGTTGTGGCGATGCTCGGCCAGGCCGGCGAGCGTCACCAGCCTGGCGATCGCGCGCGACGCTTGCCGATGCTCGGAGCGAAAGGCGGCGACGATTTGCCGCAGGCGGCCGCCGCGGAACTCCTCCCGCTCGAGCCGCGCCAGCAGGTCGGCAATCAGGCGCAGGTCGTGGGTGGCGATTTCGACCGCGGCAACGATGCCGTCAATGCGAGTGCGCAGGCGAAAGCTGATGGCCGCCCCGACGATTAGGGTTGCGAAGAACGGCAGCGGATCGCCGCTCAGGCCCCACGCCATTGCAGTCGCGAGGCAACTCACCGCGACCGCCGCCGCCAGCCAGCGCAGGCCCGATCCGTGCAGGATTGGCGGCTGCTCGGCCCAGGCCGCGACCTTCTCCACCCGGATCTCCGCTCGCTCCGACTCGCCCAGGGTGGCCGCGTCCTCACGCAAGTCCGGCTTCTCGCGCAGTTCGGCGATGGCGGATTGGCGCGGTTCGATGGTGGCGCGATCGGCAGCCGACAGCAGCCAAGTCGCCAGCGTCTCCTCGCCCATCGGTGTGCGCGCGGTGGTCAGCAGTTGGAACAGGCTGCCGTCGCCGAACAGGTCGAGGTCGGCGGCGTAGGGATGGGTGGGATCGCGAAAGCGCTCGCCGCTGGCGCCGTCGCCCGCCCAGCGGTCTTCGATCCTCGCCAGGCCACGGCGATAGAAAGCGACGGCGCGGGCGCAGCGGTCACGGAAGCGAGCGATGCGTTCGTGGATGCGGACCAGGACGACAAAACCCGCGATGGGAGCGAGCAGCCACCAGCCGGAGATATTCCGCCGGAAGGCAAAGGCGGCCAGCACCACGAAGGCGGCGGCAACCGCGAGGCGCAGGTGGCTGAGCAGCGCGAAGCGCCGCTCTTCGCGGGCTAGCGCGGCCGAGCGCTCGGTCAGCCGCACAGCATAGGTTTGCTTCGGCCCTTCCTCCACGCCCATCAATGTACACAATCGGCGCTCGTTATTGACCACGAAGGTAAGCCGTGCCTCCGGGACGATGGCACGCCTCCGGCGTTCCTGCAGGCGCGCGATCTGGGAGGATCATCGGAGGCGAGACGCCGAATCTCAGCGAAGGGGAGGCGCGCGACGCGGCGGCAACCTCGGCAATCGGAAATCGCCAATCGAAAATCGGCCATCTCCGTGTATCCTGTCCCGCTGCTATGGAGGTCCCGTGCGCCGACTGGTTTGCGTCATCCTCGTTCTCGCTTCCCTCTCCTTCGCCCAGGAGCAACCTCCGGCGGCCGCGACAACACCCACCGCCGCCCCGGCCGACGTGAAATCCGTGGATGCAATCCTGTCCGCGCTCTACGACGTCATCTCCGGACCCGCCGGCAAGGCGCGCGACTGGAACCGCTTCCGCTCGCTGTTCGTTCCCGGCGCGCGCCTCATCCCGCTGGTGCAGAAAAAGGAGGGCGGCTACGAGACGCGCGTGATGTCGCCCGACGATTACGTCACCCGCGCCCAGGGCGCGTTCGACAAACAGGGATTCTTCGAGCACGAAATCTCGCGCCGCACGCACCGCTGGTCGCACCTGGTGGAAGTTTTTAGCGTGTACGAATCGCGCCACGCGGCCGACGACGCGAAGCCTTTTGCCCGCGGCATCAACAGCATTCAGTTGATGTACGACGGCGGAAGGTGGTGGGTGGTCACGATTTTGTGGCAGGCGGAGACGCCGCAAAACCGGCTACCCGCGCGTCTTCTGGCACCACAACCGCGCGGTGCGGCGAGGAAGCCGCGTCCATGAAGCGGAGATCGTTCCTGGTGTTGAGCTCACAGGCGCTGGCGGCCTGCGCGGTGGCGGCGGCCCTGCCGCAGGCGAACGCCTCGATCGAGGCGCTCTATCGCCGCGCGCTGGTCATCGACTCGCTCGCCAGCCCGCCCGACGATTTTGCCGGCAACACCGAAGCGCTGAACGCGGTCGTCGCCAACGGCCTCAGTGCCATGGACTGGACCGTGAGCGCCCCAGACTTCGAAGGCACGGTGCGCACCATCGGCCTGGCCCAGCGGCTCACCGAGACCGATCCACGATTTTTCATCGCCCGCCGCCACTCCGACCTGGAGCGCGCCAAGCGGGAGCATCGTGTCGCCCTGCTGCTCGGCTTTCAGTTCCCGGAACCGATCCAGAGCGACCTCAAGCGGATCGCGCTATTCCGCGATTACGCAGTGCGCATCATGCAGCTCACCTACAACAACCGCTGCCTGTTCGGGGACGGCTGCCTGGAGCCCGGCAACGCCGGAGTCAGCAAGCTCGGCCACGCCGCGGTCGAGGAGATGAACCGCCTCCGCATCGCCGTGGATCTCAGCCACTGCGGGCAGCGCACCACGGCGGATGGAATCGCGGCTTCCAAGACGCCGGTGCTGATCACCCACACCGGCTGCGCCGCCGTCCACGCCCATCCTCGCAGCAAGCAGGACGCGGAGCTGCGCGCCTGCGCCCAGCGCGGCGGCTATGTGGGCATCTACCTCATGCCCTACCTGTGTGCCAGCCCCAAGGACCCGACTCTCGCCGATGTGATCGCCCACCTCGAGCACGCCCTGCAGGTCTGCGGCGAGGAGCACGTGGGAATCGGCAGCGATGGCCCGGCCGCCAGCTTTCCCGACACGCCCGAGGTGCGCAAGGCCATCGCCGACGACATGGCGAATCGCAAGCGCCTGGGCATCGCCGCGCCCGAGGAAGATCGCCCGCCGTTCGTGCCCGAACTCAACACGCCGCGCCGCTACGAGATCATCGCCGAGGCACTCAAGAAGAAGGGCCATTCTGATGGGGTGATTGAGAAAGTGCTGGGATTGAATTTCGCGCGCGCCCTGAAGGAAATCTGGGGGGCTGCGTGATGGGCGCATTTTCAGCGCTCAGCGGGTAAGTCGGAAGTCGGCAACGGAAAATAGAAGGCAGGGAGAGCTTTCGCCCTCCCTGCCTGGTGTGTTTTACAGCGCTCCCAGAATCTGGTTCAACAGACCGGTCAACTGGGTCAGCAGGCTGCTGAGCCCGCCACCGTTGTTAAGCAGGCCGGCGACGTCGCACAGCAGGTTGCCCAGCAGGTTCCCCGGTCCGGGCTGCGCGGTGATGTTGAGCACCACCTGGTTGAGGTCAACGACCAGGCCAAGCAGGTCGAGATGCAGCGGGCCCAGGGTGAGGCTCAGGATCTGGCAGCTGGCGGAGACACTCGACACCGGCGCGGTTAGCTGTTGATCGATGCTCGATACCACGCCGGTGGCGGTGTTGGTCAGAGTGCCGGTCAGAGTGCCGACCGCATTCAGGACGCCATTGATCACCTGGAAGCTGGTGATATTGAATACGCCGCTGAACAGCGCATTGGTGCCGGTGCCCTGCACCAGCGTGCTCAGCGTCTGCGGGGCCTTGGCCGTCGGTACCGCCTGCGCGGAGGCGGTCATCGGGCTCATCACGGCCATGCAGAAGGCCAGCAGGGCTACCATGGCTGTCACTTGGATACGGAACGACGGTTTGTAATTCATGGGAAATCTCCTTGGCATTGTTGGGGGCCCCGAGCGCTGGTGGCGCGCGGTGCGGAGTTCTTTCTTAGGCATCGGCCAGACAATTTGTTGCGTGATGGCGGAACAGATGTGCGTGGCAAGGGCGAAGGATGCCGCCGGACCCGCATATTTACTGGCTAAAATGAACCTAGTCCCGACGCGTAATGCGCCGCCGCCGGGTTGAGGCGGGCCGGGGCTGCCGCGGGCGGGAAAGAGCTAGAGCCGACTACGTAACTATAGTTAGGCGCAATACTACTATTTCAGATACTAACAATTGTAGCTTTGCGGAGTTGCTGCCTGACAGGCCGCCCGCCGCCGCGGGCCCGCATCCAAACGCACTATCCAAGCAGGAGGAAACTGCCATGCTGCAATTCGTTTGCGATTGGTGCCGCACCGTCAAGGAACCAGGCCAGCACTGGCTGCTGGGCTTTGCCGCCGAGGAGATGGGCGTCACCGCCGCCCGGCGCGAGGTGCAGATGCTCTCCGGCTGGGACCGCGACCGCGCCGTGCTGCCGCTGGCCGTCCACTTCTGCTGCACGGAGTGCAAGGACAACTTCGTGCGCGCGCTGTTTGAGACGCGGGAGCCGCTGGAGAGCGAGATCGTGGTGAAGCGGAAACGCTCCCCGGAGGTGCTGGTCGAGCGCCGTTACCAGCGCACCACCACGAACACCGCGCGTCCCAAGGCGACGGTGAAAAGGCACACCCGGGTGGTGAAGAAGGGTTCCCGCCGCCGCGCCGCTTAGCTTGCACCGCAAAGAAACAGGGCGGCTGCGGCCGCCCTGCATCAAGTGAGACCTGCCCTCATGTACCCCGGCCGCCCCGGCCGGGTGCGCTGAACTACTTCGCGGTCGCCGCGCTTCCGCTTAGTCCCGCCGCGAACTCCCGCAGGGCTTCGAAGTACTTCCTGCCCGCGAACATCGCCAGGTTGTTGTGGTCGCCGTTTGTCACCCACAGGAATTTCTTCGGCTCCTTTGCCGCGGCAAACAGCAGTTCCCCGTGGTGGAACGGGATCACCTCGTCCTTTCGCCCGTGCATCACCAGCACGGGGCAGTTCACCCGGGCGATCGTGTCGATGTTGCGGAACTTGTCCCACGGCAGCAGCGGGACCTGGGTCAGCACGCGGAAGGCAGTGGTGAATCCGCTCTGCACCACCAGTCCTGCCACCGGATGCCGCGATGCCAGGTCGATGGCCACCGCCGCTCCCAACGACCGGCCCATCGAGATCACCCGCTGCGGCGGGACGTGCAGCGTGCCGGTGAGGTAGTCGTAAGCGGCGTCGGCGTCCTGATACGCGTGCTGCTCCGATGGCTTACCCTCGCTCGTCCCGTATCCCTGATAGTCGTAGGCGAACACCGCGAAGCCGGACTGCCGCAAGTCGTCGTAGAGCGGCCGCATGTCGCCCAGGTCTTCAGCGTTCCCGTGACTGAACAGGATGGTGTACTGGGCCGCAGGGTTCAGCAGGTACAAGGCCGAGATCTTCGCCCCGTCGCGCGAGGTCAACTTCAGAACGAAGGCGTCGTCGCGATAGCTTGAGGGGTGTGGCTGGAAGACAACACCGTCGGCGAGGAAGAAGGCAAACAGCCCCAGAGCGATATAGGCTCCGACGATGACAACGATCAGCAAGCGCCCAGCCCGCCGCGCCAGCGCCCCTGCCCGTCCTCCGCCCGACAATCTCGCACCTGCTGCACTCGGCATTCGGCCCCTACTCTCCGTCTGAGTCCTTGGTGGGAACGAAAGGGGGCCGGTTCACACGAAGGACACGAAGGGTACACGAAGGTCAGAAAGATTCAGCACGCTTCGCAAGCGGCAATCACGCCACGAAGTACTTGGCGGCCGGATGGTGCACCACGATGGCGCTGGTGGACTGCTCCGGCTCCAGCATGAAGCCGGCGGTCAGCTTCACTCCGATTGCCTCCTCCGGCTTCAGCAGCTGGAAGAGCTTGGTCTGGTCCTCCATGTTGGGGCAGGCCGGGTAGCCGAAGGAATAGCGCGAGCCGCGATACTTCTGGTGGAAGAGGTCGCGGATTTCCGGCGAATCGTCAGCGGCAATGCCCAGTTCCTGGCGCATGCGCTTGTGATGCAGCTCGGCCAAGGCCTCCGCCGTTTCCACGCTCAAGCCGTGCAGGTAGAGGTAGCGGGTGTACTCGCCGCCGTGGAAGAGCTTCTGCGTGACCTCGCTGGCGGTGTGGCCGATGGTGACCAGCGACAGGCCGATTACGTCCATCTGCCCGCTGTTCCTGGGCGCGAAAAAGTCGGCGATGCACAGCTTGCGCCCTTCGCGCTGGCGGGGAAAGGTGAAGCGCAGCAGTTCGCGGCTATCGGCCGTCGGCTGTCGGCCGTCGGCAGGATCAAGAACGACGACGTCATTCCCTTCACTGACAGCCGGCCAATAGCCATAGACCACCTTGGGCTGGAACCAGCCCGCCGCGATCACTTCCTCTTCCAGTTCGCGCAGCAACGGGCGGTACTTTTGTTCGACCAGCTTGAGGTAATCCGCCTGCGACGCGGTCTTGAGCTGCCACTGGTTCTTGAACAGCGCGGTCTCGTTGACGTAACGGAAGACCTCGCGCAGGTCGTAGCTCTTCACCTGCGGTCCCCAGAAGGGCGGCTGAGGAATGTTGGGCGCCGGAGCGACGGCCTCGCTGCGCTCGGTGGAAACCTCGCCTGCTTCCGCGGTCGCAACGGCCGCGCGCGCGAATTCCTTGACCACCGTGCCCTCGGCCAACCGCTGCTCGCGGCGGCCGTTCGGCGTAGTCAGGTCGTCCATCACGTGCAGGCCGGCGAAGGCGTCTTCGGCGTAGAACACCGCCGACTCGTACTCCCGACGCAGGTCGTCCTCGACGTACTTGCGGGTGAGCGCCGCGCCGCCGCACACCACGGGAAACTCCAGCCCCTGCTGCTGCAGGTCCTGGATGACGTATTTCATCTCCAGCGTGGACTTCACCAGCAGGCCGCTGAGGCCGATGGCGTCGGCCTTGTGCTCCTGCGCCGCCTTGATGATCGAGTCGGCGGGCTGCTTGATTCCCAGGTTCACGACTTTATAGCCGTTGTTGCTGAGGATGATGTCTACCAGGTTCTTGCCGATGTCGTGCACGTCGCCCTTGACGGTGGCCAGCACCATGGTGCCCTTCTGCGAGCCTTCCAGCTTCTCCATTTTGGGCTCGAGATAAGCGACGGCGGCCTTCATCACGCCGGCGGAATCCAGCACCGAGGGCAGCTGCATCTTGCGCGCGCCGAACAACTCGCCGACCGTGCGCATGCCGTCCAGCAGCACGGTGTTGATCAGATCCAGCGGGGTGTAGGTCTGAAGCGCGTCCTCCAGAATCCGCTCCAGCGGCTGCTTCCGGGCACCGTCGCCGACGGAGCGCTCGCCGTTGATGATGCAGTACTTCAGCTTGTCCTCGGTGCTGAGCGTCTCGGCGTGGACCTCTTCCTCCTCCGCGCCCTTCTTCTTGCCGGAGAAGTGCTGCATGTAGTTCTGCAGCGGATCGCCGTTGCTGGTGT
The DNA here is from genome assembly GCA_035763305.1 of Terriglobales bacterium. GTDB lineage: Bacteria > Acidobacteriota > Terriglobia > Terriglobales > Acidobacteriaceae > DASUBK01. The sequence continues at coordinate 7,891 of DASUBK010000039.1, forward strand.
CGTAGTGAATGAGCTTGCGCGCCAGCTCGACCTCGTCCTCGGCGATCTTGTACAGCGGATAAATCTTGCTGTAGTTGACGATGGCCATGTCGAGGCCGTGCTCCACCGCCTCGTGCATGAAAACGGAGTTCAGCACGCGACGCGGGTAGGTATCGAGGCCGAAGCTGATATTGCTGACGCCCAGCACGGTCTTGACCTCGGGCAGCTCCTGCTTGATCTGCCGCACCGCCTTCAGAGTCTCCATGCCGGCGGTGCGGTAATCCTCCTGGCCGGTGGAGATGGGCAGGGTCAGCGCGTCGAAGATCAGGTCGCTGGGCCGGATGCCGTACTTCTGGGTTGCAAGCTCGAAGATGCGCCTCGCGATGGCGGTCTTCTTCTCCGCCGTGAGCGCCATGCCGTCTTCGTCGATGGTGAGCGCGATCACCGCCGCGCCGTAGCGCTTGGCCATCGGCAGGACTTTGGCGGTGCGCTTCTCGCCGTCCTCCAGGTTGATGGAGTTGATAATCGCCTTGCCGGGGATGCGCTTGAGCGCCTCCTCGATGACGTCGGCCTCGGTCGAATCCACCACGATGGGCGCCGGCACGCGGGTGGCGATCTTCTCCAGCACCGCGCTCATGTAGCCCTTCTCGTCCTCGCCCACGATGGCGCAGCACAGGTCCAGCATGTGCGAGCCTTCGTTGACCAGCTTTTTGGCGAGGGCGAGGATGTCGTCGTACTTTTTGCCGCGCACCAGGTCGCGGAACTCCGCCTTGCGGGTGGTGGTGTTCATCTCCTCGGCGATGACCAGCGGCTTGGGATCGAGGTCCAGCGGCACCATGCTGTAGGCGCTGGAGGCCGCTGCCGTAGGCTTCACTTCACGGTTGGCCGGCTCGAGATTGGCGCAGGCGGCGGCCACGGCCTTGATGTGCGCCGGGGTGGTGCCGCAGCACCCGCCGACGACGTGGACGCCGTACTCCTTGATGAAGCGAGTGTGGTACTCGGCCAGTTCGTGCGGCGTCAGCTTGTACACCGCGTGCCCGCCGACGTTCTGCGGCAGGCCGGCGTTGGGCAGAACAGAAATCTCCTTGGGCGCATTCAGGCAGAGGTAGCGGACCGCGTCGTTCATCTCCTTGGGCCCGGTGGCGCAGTTCAGGCCCAGGATGTCGATGTCGTAGGGCTCCAGCGCGGTGACCGCGGCGCCGATTTCCGAGCCCAGCAGCATGGTGCCGGTAGCCTCAAGTGTTACTTGAACGGTTACCGGGATGCGCTTGCCGGCAATCCTCATTGCGTCGAAAGCCGCGGCAATAGCGCATTTCGCCTGCAGCAGGTCCTGCGAGGTCTCGATGAGCAGCACGTCGACGCCGCCGCGGATCAGGCCCGTCATCTGCTCCAGGTAGGAGGCGGCCATGGCATCGAACTTGATGTGGCCCAGAGAAGGCAGCTTGGTGGTCGGCCCGACGGAACCGGCGACGAAGCGCGGTTTGTCTTTAGTCGAGAACTGGTCGGCGACTTCCCGCGCCAGACGCGCCGCGGTCTCATTGATCTCGCCGACGCGTCCCTCGAGACCGAACTCGCCCAAGACGATGCTGCTGCCGCCGAAGGTGTCGGTTTCCACCACGTCGGCACCGGCGGCGAAATACGAGGCGTGAATATCCTTGATCACGTCCGGCCGGCTGATCACCAGGATTTCGCTGCAGTTTTCCTTGCCCCAGTAGTCGTCCAGGGAGAGCCCGCGCTCCTGGATCTGAGTGCCCATGGCGCCGTCGTAGATCACGACGCGCTCGCGTACGGCTTTTAGGAATTCGCTCATCGAATTAGAAATTGTTCTGGTACCCCGGCCGCCCTCGGCCGGCCGTGGGAGAAACACTCTGGCCCGCGCCCGTGGCTCCCACTAGCCACTAGCCACCACTAGCTACCTGGAGCGGGGGAACTTTCTCTAAAGTAACACGCAGGAAGCGGTTCGGGCCATGTAAGGACCAGTCGAGGAGCGTTTAGCAGCGGGCGTGGGCGCCCGCTGCCGCGTGGTTTCGGGAGGCGCACAGGACCGCCCCGGCGAAGGCGCCGGGGCCTACCTAACGCCGGGGCCTACCAGTTTATGTGCTTACTGCATCGCCATGTACACCCAGAAGATCAGCACCAGGAAGGCGAAGACGACCAGCGCGATGCTCACCGCGCGTTCCCCGAGGCGTGAGGGGCGCGGCGGGAGCGCCGAGCGAGTCACCTCCGCCCGCGGGCAAGGCGCCGGCTTCGTGCCCGGCTCGGGAGGTTCGCCGCTGACGCGCGAGGCGATCCAGCGCGCCAGATGATGCGCACCGTCGGCCTCCACGGCGCGGAACAGCACGCCGCAGCGTTCGCCCTCGCGCCAGCGGACCTCGCCGGTGGCGGTGAGGGTGTGCTCGCTTCCCGGCAGACGGAAGCTGAGGCGCGCGGCGGTGCCCACCTCGACGGTCACCGCGCAACGCAGGGCCAGGCCGCCATGGCCGATGTCGGTAATCTCGGCCTGCCAGTGCGCGCCGCCGACCCGGACTTCGGCGGTGGCATTGAGCGTGATGCGGGCATAACGGCGGCGCCGGCCCTGGTTCAGCAGCACCGCCTGGCGCAGGGTGTTCAGCAGCAAATCGCCGGAGGCGCCGGGCGGCACGGCAAAGGCGGCGCCGGCCACGGCGCTGGTGCCCACCGCGACCACCGCCGTGCGCAGCGCCTGCAATTCCATTCCGACGTGCGCCAGGAACTCCGCCGCCCCCGCCGCCGCACCCAGTTCGATCACCACCACATCGAAGTTGCCGCTGAGCGCCAGGGCCTCTGCCTCCGCGGAAAGCACCTCCGCGCGCACGGTATATCCCACGCTGCGAACATAGGTGAGCCGGGCCTGGTCAATTTCCGGCGCCACGTACAGAATCTGCGCCGGCACGCAGCCGCCGGCCGCCAGGTTCAGATCGAGATTGGCTGCGCCGGTACTCACAGGTCAGCTCCAGCTCACTCCATT
>DASUBK010000040.1:0-8393 GCA_035763305.1 Terriglobales bacterium
GGAGCAAGTCCTGAATCTCAGCCCGGGCGCGTTCGCTGCTCGCTCGCGACTTCCGCATGGCATTGAAATAGAACTCTTGCAGTACCTGGAAACTGGTTCGTCCTCGGCGTGTCTCCCACAGCCGGTGACGCCACTCGGAAGCGGCCCGATGCTTGCCGGCCTCGCCTTCATCCATCGCGTAGAGGAATACGTTGGTATCAACGAAAACGAGATCGGTCATAAACCTCTTCCCGCGTCAGGTATTTCCCATCTGAGTGCAGAAACGGCTTGCGACGCAGCGCGCGCCGCATGGCCCGCTCGTATTCTTCGTCTTCTTTCACCAGGTCGCAGAGCTTTTCCGCCAGCAATTGCGACACACTGGTTTGCCGCTTCGCGGCCAGCAGGCGAGCCCGGCTGGCTACGCCTTCCTCGACCGCGATGGTGATGTTCTTCAATCGCCTCATAACGCGAATTTAGTGTAACACGAATTTCGTGTAGAGCAGAATGGCGCCAATCCCCTCGCCTTCCTTGAGCGGCATCGTCAGCGCCCCAGGTAATACGATTGATTAACCATTATTTACAATAGTTTAACGGGATAGGCAAAAGATATATAAATGTTATCCCAGCTCTATTCCCTTCGTCCTCGCCCCGGCCCATCATGCGCCCCTCGTAGTTTCCGCGGGTGCCACGCCGAGCGCGATCCCGACGCCGCCAGCACTCCATCCGCGTGACCGGGGGGAGGTCACATGAGTACGACTGCGCTTGCGCGAACCATCCTGCTTGCTTTCCTGCTCGCCATGCTGGCGATGCCTGCCGCCTTCGCCGACAACGTCAGCCTGCAAAACGCCAACTGGAATTTCAGCAGCGCCACCGGCACGCTCGACTTATCCGGTTGGGACATCGCCGGATGTCCGGCTGCGGGCCTGCCCGCGACCGGTTGCACTGGGCTGGGCACGATTGTCTTCACCGATACCCAGGCCTCGGCCTCGTCGTTCTTCACCTTCTTTGCCGACCTGGAACTGTCCACGCCGTTCTTCAACGAGACCGGCGCGATCCAGGGCACGACGTCGCCGGGCGAAAGCTGGGAGATCGGCGATCCCTGCGGCGGCGCCTCACCCTGCAAGATTTACGACGACGTGACCAACAACACGCTCGACAATACCAATCACCTCGGCGGCGCGGGCGATGTGGCCACCGGCCTTGGATTCAACTACGCCCTTGTGGCCGGACAGACGGCCACCATTACCCTGACGTTCGCCGAAGCCGCGCCCGCCGCCGCTCCCGGCATTGTGCTGGTCATGAACCATCCGCAGGACGCCAATAACGCCACTGCGACCGCGGTGTACGAGTACGCCAGCCTGGACATTCAGCCTCCCACGACCACGGTGCCGGAACCGGGCGCCTTGAGCTTGCTCGCCGGCCCGCTGGGGCTGTTGTGGGTCGCCGGCAAACGTTGGCGTAACCGGCAGTCCCGCTGCGCGGTGGGGAGGTAGAGCCGTGAGCAACGCCATGCGCATGGGCTCGCTTCTCACCGTCGCCGCGCGGACTTCGCATTTATGGGCGCGGCGCTCGTTCCCGGCGGCGCTGCTGGCTGTTCTGGCGACCGTCTGCGTCCCGCAAACCGTTTGGGCCACCCGCGTCATCCTGGTGACCTCGTTGCAGGACAAGATCGGCAGTACGGGTGGCTGCTCGCTGAAGGAAGCGATTTACGCCGCCAACTTTCACGTCAACCTCGCAATCGATAGCGTCAATCCGGACGGCAGCGATGACTTTGTGGCCACCAGTTGCGTGGCGCAAGGAAGCGGCGACGACGCCATCGTCCAGCTTCCGGTGGGCGCGACCTTCTTCCTGCTAACCGTCGCTCCCGACGCGCACAGTCCCCTCGGGCCGGCGGCGATGCCGATGGTGATCTCCAAGATCACCATTGAGGGCAACGGTTCGACATTGCAATGGGCGGCCACCGGCGTGGCGCGCGCGTTGTCGGTGGGCACGGCCACCATCGCCCTCCCGGGCTATCCACCCGCTTCGGGTACCGGTAACCTGAGCGTGCGCAATTTAACCATCCGCGGCTTCCTGGCCAAGGGCGGCGATGGCGGCTTCGGCGGCGGCGGCGGCGGGATGGGTGCGGGCGGCGCCTTTTACGTGGCCCAGGGCGCCGGGCTGACGCTGGATCGTTGCACCCTGGCCGGCAACCGCGCCATCGGCGGCAACGGTGGCGACGAGAACATCGGCCAGGGCGGCGGTGGCGGCGGCGGCTTGGGCGGCAACGGCGGCGCCGGCGCAAAGATTTTTGGATTTGTCACTCCCGGAAGCGGTGGCGGTGGCGGCTCGCGCGGCGACGGCGGCGGGGCTCTGGGAACCGGCGGTGGCGGTGGCGGTACCTGGTTCGCCGGCGGCGAAGGCGGGGATGGCGACCCTCCTCCCGGCGGACTCCTCTGCGGCGGCGGCGCAGGTCCGTATAGCGACTTCCTCAGCGACGATGGCCACGATGCCTTCTGCCCCGGCGGTGGTGGCGGTGGCGCCGGCAGTCCTCCGGACATCGGCCGCCCGGGAACCGTGTACGGCGGCGACGGCCAGTACGGCGGCGGAGGCGGAGGCAGCCGCGACCAGGGTGGACACGGCGGATTCGGCGCCGGTGGCGGCGGCTGCGGCAAATCCAACAGCAACGGCGGCGATGGCGGCTTCGGCGGCGGCGGTGGCGGTGGCCAGTTCGGCTACGAGGGGCATGGCGGCAGCGCCGGCTTCGGCGGCGGCATCGGCCGTGACGACGGTATCGGCGGCGGCGGAGCCGGTTTCGGCGGCGCCGTCTTCAACGAGAACGGCACGGTCGTCATCGAGAACAGTACGCTATCCGGCAACCAGACGATCGGAGGGCGCGTCCCCGAGGATTGTCATTGCAGCAGTACCGGCGACGGCCACGGCGGCGCGGTGTTCTCACTGAATGGCTCCACCACCATCCTGAACAGCACCATTGCGGCCAACCTGAGCAGCGGCACCGGAAGCGGCGTCTACGTGTACCAGCAGAATCCGCTGCCCGGCTATCTCCCGCCCGTCACTACCACCTTCATCCTGCGCAACACGGTGATCTCCGGTAATGCTGGCAGCGTGGACGGCGCCACCAGACAGTGCACCATGAATGCCGCCGTGATCACCGGAGGCGATTGGCGCGGCAACCTTATTCAAAATAACGATCCCGATCTTCCCTGCGATTACCCGGCCGGATATCCCTCGGGCATCGTGAGCACGCTCGACCCGCAGTTGGGGCCGGTGCAACTCAACGGCGGCTCGACTCCGACCATGGCATTGCTGGCCGGCAGTCCTGCCATCGATACCGCCGATCCGTCCACCTCGCTGGCCACGGACCAGCGCGGCATTGACCGTCCGCAAGGTGGAGGGTTCGATATCGGCGCCTACGAGTCCTGTCCCGCGACGTCGCTCGGCATCGCCCATTGCGTGCCGCTGACCAACGCGCCTCCGCCGCCGACGGTGACGCTCACGGTGCAAGTGTCGCCGGCGGCAGGCGGCACTACCAGTCCCGCGCCGGGCCAGCATGACGAGGACCTGAACTCCATCATTCCGCTCTCGGCGACGGCCAATGCGGGCTTCGCATTTGTCGGCTGGAACGGAAACGCGGTAGACCCGCTGTCCCCGCTCACCACGGTGGTGATGAACCAGTCACAGACGGTGACGGCGAATTTCACCGCGTGTGTGCAGAACCTCGGCGGCCGGGGTACCGCCTCGAGCCGCTTCTCTGCCCCGCGCGTGGACTTGACGTGGACGCCGATGAGCGACGTCGGCTACTACAACGTCCTGCGCGGGACTTCGTCGGGAGGACCGTATGCCAACTTGGGGCAGGCCTCGGGGTCGGCTGCGGCCTACACCGACAAGAACGCCCTGGCCGACGGTCACACCTCCTTCTATGTGTTGACCGCGGTGAGTCCCAACGGGGTAGTGCTGTGCAACTCCAATGAGGCGCAGATCTACGTGCCGTAGATTTGCGCCGTTGGCGAGCATGGGTCGCGCACGGTAGGGTTTCGATCGAGGCGACCGCTTGCAAAAATCGCCTTCAGAGATGGACCGCGCGCGACCTCGCGCGCAATTCGAAGCTGCTGCAGCGAACGCCGCTTGTGGAGGTAACGGAGCGAACGCGCCCCGCGTTCGTCTCAGCCGCCTGGCAAGCGCCAGTGGACCGCGCGCGACCTCGCGCGCAACTCGAACGCCACTGTGCCGCGATGCTAACCTAGGTCCGGGAATTCTCTCGGATGATCGGTGTCTTCGACAGCGGCTTCGGCGGCCTGACGGTGCATCACGCGCTGGTGCAAGCGTTGCCGCAGCACGATTTCGTCTACCTGGGCGACAACCGCAACGCGCCCTACGGAACGCGTCCGCCGATCGAAGTGCTCAACCTGACCTGCGCCGGCCTCGAGCGCCTTTTCGCCGAGGGCTGCACGGTCGCGATTCTCGCCTGCAACACCGCGTCGGTGGTGGCGCTGCGCTGGATCCAGCAGCACTGGCTGCCGGATCGCCATGGCCGCGACCCCATTCGTCGCAATGTGCTGGGCATCGCGGTCCCGACCATCGAAGCGGCTACGGGCGTCGGGTGGAATGAAGCCGGGAACGGCGGCGCAAGGAAATTCGGCACCATCGCGGTGTTCGCGACGCATCGCACCGTCGAGAGCGGTACTTACCCCATCGAAATCCGCAAGCGCGCGCCGCAAACGAATGTAGTGCAGCAGGCGTGCGGAGAACTCGCCGGGTCGATCGAGTCCGGCGTGCCGCGCGAGCGCCTGCGCGCCATGGTGCAGCAGTATGTTGGTGAACTGATGGCCCGGGTCGGCGCCGCGCCCGATTGCGTGATCCTCGCCTGCACGCATTACCCGCTGGTGGCCGATCTCTTCAGCGAAGCTCTGCCGCCCGCCGTACCGATGATTCACCAGCCGCAAGCCACGGCCCGCGCGTTGGCGCTGTACCTGGAGCGCCACCCGGAATACGACACGCCACATCGCGGTCGCCGGGTTTTTCTCTCCACCGGCGTCTCTATCCAGGCGCTGCCGCTGATCGAGAAGTTCTGGGGCGAGACGTTGTCATTTCAGCAGTCTTGATTATCTCTGGACCGCGCACGACCTCGTGCGCAACATGGCGCTTGCCGACGATCATTGCGCGCGAGGTCGCGCGCGGTCCACACACCTAAAGCGGTGAACACAAAAAAATGACCCCGGCTCTCGCCGGGGTCTCTGAGGCACTCCAAGAATCTGGCGGCTGGTTGCTGACTGCCGGGCTGCTACTCGAACCTCAGCGCTTCGATCGGGTCCAGACTCGCCGCCTTGCGCGCCGGGTAGTAGCCGAAGAAGATGCCCACCGCGGTGGAGAACACCACCGCGGCGATGATCGCCACCGGCGAGATCTGCACCGCCCAGCCCAGCACGCGGGTAATCATCAGCGACGAGCCCACGCCCAGCAGGATGCCGACGGCGCCGCCCATCAGGCTGAGCACCACCGCCTCCAGCAGGAACTGGTACTGCACGTCGTTCTCGGTGGCGCCGATGGCCACGCGGATGCCGATCTCGCGCGTGCGCTCCGTCACCGATACCAGCATGATGTTCATGATGCCGATGCCCCCCACGATCAGCGACACGCTGGCAATCGAGGCCAGCAGCAGGGTCATGATCTTCGCCGACTGGTCGGCAAGTTCCGCCATGTCCGCCAGGTTGCGCACGAAGAAATCGTCGTCCTGGCCGGGCCGGATCTTGTGCCGGTCGCGCAGCAGGGAAGTGATCTGCTGTTGCGCGGCGTAGCTGGCCTGCTGCGAGACCGCCGACGCCATGATGTACTGCAGCCAGTTCTGGCCGTTGATCTTCTTCTGCAGCGTGGTGATGGGGACGATGATGGTGTCGTCCTGGTCCTGGCCCATGCCGGACTGGCCCTTCGCCTCGAGCACGCCCACCACCTGGAACGGCAAGGTGCCGATGCGGATAGTCTGGCCGATCGGGTCGACCGCGCCAAACAGATTCTGGCGCACCGTGTCGCCGATCACCGCCACGTTGGCGGACATCTTCACGTCGTCGTCGGTGAACTCCGCGCCTTCCACCACCGGCCAGTTGCGCACCGTGAAGTAGTGCGGATCGGTGCCGGTGAGGCGGGTGAACCAGTTATTGTTCTCGTACACCACCTGGGCGGAGGCGCCGCTTCCGGGAGCGGCCGAGGCCACCGCCGGGCACTCGCGCAGGATGGCGGTGAGGTCGGAATCAATCAGCGTCTTGGTCGCGCCCCAGCCCATATGCAGGCCGCCCCGGGTCACGGTGCCGGCGCTGACAAACAAGAGGTTCGATCCCATCGCCGAGATGCGGTCCTGCACCTGCTTCTGCGCGCCCTGGCCGACGCCGACCATGGCGATCACCGCGCCCACGCCGATGATGATGCCCAGCATGGTCAGCACCGAGCGCATCTTGTTGCGCGCCAGCGCGCGGAAGGCGATGTGGAGAATGTTTGCGAGATCCATAAGTTTGGTCTTTCGGTCGTTCGACCTTTCCTTCGATCGACCAGCTAGTCTTCGTCCGCCACCGGCATGTTCTTCAGCATGTCGGCGGCCGCGGGACGGTTAGCCACCGGCTCGTCGCGGCGGATTTTGCCATCCCGGAAGACAATTATACGTTTGGCGAACTGCGCGATGTCCGGCTCGTGTGTCACCAGCACGATGGTGATACCGCGCTCCTGGTTCAGCTTCTGAAAAATGTCCATGATCTCGACCGAGGTGCGGCTGTCGAGATTGCCGGTGGGCTCGTCGGCCAGCAGGATCGCCGGCCGGTTGACCAGCGCCCGGGCGATGGCCACGCGCTGCTGCTGCCCGCCGGAGAGCTGCGAGGGGAAATGGTCCATGCGATCGCCCAGCCCCACCAGCTTCAGCGCTTCTTGCGCCCGCTTTAGCCGCTCTTCTTTATCCAGGCGCGCATAGAGTGTGGGCAGTTCGACGTTTTCCAGCGCGGTGGTGCGGGCCAGCAAATTAAAGCCCTGGAACACGAAGCCCAGCTTGCGATTGCGAATGGCTGCGAGTTCGTTCTTGTTGAGGTGCGAAACGTCGGTGCCTTCCAGCACGTAGCGGCCGTTGGTGGGCTTGTCGAGGCACCCCAGCATGTTCATGAAGGTGGACTTGCCCGAGCCGCTGGTGCCCATGATGGCCACGAACTCACCGGGCAGGATCTGCACGTTGACGCCGCGCAGCGCATGCACCTTCACCTCGCCCAGGTCGTAAATTTTGTGCACGTCCTCGACGGAGAGGACCGGCTGCGTGCTTAACGCGCTTTGTTCGATGTGAATTTCGGGTTGTACCAGGGTCGCCATGTTGGTCTCTCAAATCGCTTGTGTGGCACTTCCTGTGTGGCACGGGTCTCTGACCCGTGTGCGCGGGTCCGAGACCCGCGCCACGCAGCTCTTCCTACCGCCCGAAGCCGCCGCCCATGCGGGGAGCGCCGCCGCCCGAGGCGCCCGACTTGGTCGCGCCCTGCGAGCCGATGGCCAGCACGTCGCCCGCCTTCAATTCGCCGTGCAGCACCTGCGCCACCTGGGTGAAGGTGTGATCGGTGATGCCGGTCTTCACCTGCACCGGAATGAGCTGGTTGTCCTTGCCGAGCTTCCACACGATGCCGCTGTCCAGCCGCGACTGGTGTTGCTGGGCCGCGCCATCGCCGCCGGCCGCGCTCTTGCGCGCCGCGCCGTTCGGCCGTCCGCTGCTGATGCCCGCCGCCTGCAGCGCCGCCGCCAACTGATCCGCTTTCAGATCGGGCGTGAAGCGCAGCGCGCTGTTGGGCACCTTGACCACCTGCGTCGCATCCGCAACCGGGATGGTCACGTAGGCCGTCATGCCCGGGAACAACTTCTGCTCCGGATTGTCGAACTCGACCACCGTCTGGTACGTGACCACGTTCTGCACCGTGGTTGGGTTCATGCGGATCTGCTCCACCTTCCCGCGGAACACCTGGTTGGGGAAGGCATCGACTTTGAAGGACACGTTGGCGCCGATGTGGATCTGGCCCACGTCCGACTCGTCGGTGGCGACGTAAACGCGCATCTTGGTCAGGTCCTGGGCGATGTTGAACAGCGTCGGCGCCTGCAGCGACGCCGCGACCGTCTGCCCCACGTCAATGTTGCGCGCCACCACCGTGCCGGCGATGGGCGAGCGGATGATGGTGTGATCCAGGTTGGTCTGCGCGATGGTCACCGCGGCCGACTTCTGCTGCACCTGCGCCCGCGCTTGCGTGACCTGCGCCTCGGCCGCGCTCACCGCCGCGGCAGCGCTGTCGGCGGTCGCCTTGGAGGCGTCCAGTTGCTGCGCGCTCATCACCCCTTCCTTCGCCAATCCGGCGGTGCGCGCGTAATCGGCGGACGACTGCACCTGCGCGGCCTTCGCCTTTGCCAGT
>DASUBK010000041.1:0-4121 GCA_035763305.1 Terriglobales bacterium
GAAGTCGCCCGCCACCAGCAGCGCCGCGTTCTTCGGCCCGTAACCTTCTTTGTAGACGTTGACCATCTCGTCGCGCGTGATGTTCTTGGTGGACTCCTCCGTGCCCGTCTCCGTGTACCCGTACGGGCTCTTCGGACCGTACACCTGCTGGTAAAAGATCTTGGTCGCCAGCTGGTTGGGATTGTCGCGCTCCTGCAGCAGCCCGGTCAGCCGGCGTTTCCGCACCCGCTCGATCTCTTCCGAGCGGAATGCCGGATGCTCCGCCACATCCGCCAGCAATCCGAACAACGCGTCCGCGTTCTTGGTCAAGCCGCCGGCATCCACCGACGAGTTGTCCGCGTTGGAGCTCGCGCTTAGCGTCCCCCCGGTCTGCGCCACGTCATCGGCCAACTGCGTGGACGACCGCTTCTCCGTGCCCTCGGTGAGCATGGACGCGGTGAACGACGCCAGCCCCGGCTTGTCCGCCGGATTTGCTTCGCTGCCGCGCAGCACCGCCAGTGACGCTGTCATCACCGGGACCTGGTGGTCTTCCGTCAGGTACACCTTCAAGCCATTCGTCAGCGTGAACACCGCCGGCACTGGCAGGTTGGGCGTCTTCTCCGGACCCGGCTGCGGCGGATGGTTCCGCCACTCGTCGTTGCCCGGCCCGCCCTGCACCGGCTCCGAGCTCGCCTGCTCCTGCCGCCGCGGCACATCCTCAACGTGCTTCTCGCCCGGCACGCAATACACCACCGTCCGCGTGTTCGGCATCATGGTGTCCGCCAGCTTCTTCACGCTCGCCGTGGTCACCGCGTCGTAGCGCGCGATGTCCTTGGGGAAATATCCCGGATCGCCCAGGTAGTGGTTGTACGCGTTCAGCTCGTCCGCGATGCCCCCGAACCCGCCCAGCCGCTGCAGTCCCTGGATCATGCGCGTCTCCACCGTGTTGCGCGCCCGCTCCAGCTCCGCCTGCGACGGCCCGCTCTGCCGCATCGCCGCCAGCTCTTCGTCAATGGCCGCCTTCAGCTGGTCCGGCGTGACGCCCGGCCGCGCCGTCGCCTGGATGGTGAACACCGACCCCAACATCAGCGACTGCTGGTCCGCCGAAACGTCCTGCGCGATCTGCTTCTCGTACACCAGCTTCTTGTACAACCGGCTCGCCCGGCCCCCGCCCAGGATGCGCGCCAGCAGGTCCGCCTCCGCGTCCCCCGGCTTGAAGATGGCCGGCGTGTGCCACGCCATGTACACCCGCGGCAACTGCACCGTGTCGGTGACCGTGACGTCCTTCTCCTGCGTGATCGGCGGGAACTTCGCCGCCACCGGCTCCTTCGCCGGTCCCGACGGAATCGGCCCGAAATATTTCTCCACCAGCTCCTTGATGGTCTTCGGATCGTAGTCGCCCACGATCGCCACGGTCGCATTGTTGGGCGCGTAGTAGGTCTTGAAGAAGTCGCGCACGTCGTTCAGTTCCGCCGACTCGATGTCCGCGTGCGACCCGATCACCACCCCGTAGTACGGATGCCCCTTGGGGAAAATCTGGTGGAAGGTCTCCTCCTCCGCCAGGTCGTAGGGCTGGCTCTCGCCCTGCCGCCGCTCGTTGCGCACCACGTCGCGCTGCGTGGCCAGCTTTTTCTGGTCGAGCTTGTCCAGCAGCCAGCCCATGCGGTCGCTCTCCAGCCACAGCGCGGTCTCCAGCTCGTTCGACGGCATGGTCTCGAAATAATTCGTGCGATCGAAGTCGGTGGTGCCGTTGATCAGTGTCGCCCCCGACGCCTCCAGCACTTTGAACGGCTCATCGCCCACGTGCTTCGATCCCTGGAACATCATGTGCTCGAACAGGTGCGCGAACCCGGTGCGCCCCGGCCGCTCGTTCGCCGGACCGACGTGGTACCAGATGTCCACCGCCACCAGCGGCAGCCGGTGATTCTCACTGAGAATCACCTCCAGCCCGTTCTTCAGCTTGTACTTCTCGTACTTGATGACCGGGACCTTGCTCGCCGCCGCCATCGTATGCGTGCGCGCCGGCTTCGCCGCGGGCTTGGCCTGCTGCGCGACGCACATCGCGCCCGACACCAGCACCGCCGCCAACCACCGCATCCACCTGCTGCTCTTCATAAAAAGGCCTCTCTGCTCCAGACTTCGTGCAAACCCCTCAATATATCAGCGTAAATTGCCCCCTGTCGCCCACCCCTACCCGCGCCGCGGCGCCGCAAATTTCATTTCGGCGCGCTCAATCAGGTAGGCCCCGGCGCCTTCGCCGGGGCGGTCCTCTACCTGCCCAAAAATAAGAAAGCCGCGGGCGCCTCGCCCGCGGCTCCGATCATTCTGTAATCGGCATTCGCCAGTCGGCAATGCTTACGCTGCTTTCAGATTCTTAGGCTCCATCCTCTGCCGCGGCGTCAGCCTCATCCTGCGGATCGGTTCGCCCACCAGCCCCAGGATCGCCACCGCCAGCGCGATCGACCAAGCGTCGCTCGGCCGCTGCAGCGATCCGATCGCGATCAGCAGCGCCGTCGCCTCCGCCGCCGGTTGCCGCGCTTTCAGCAGTAGCGTCACCAGCGTCGTCATCGCCACCGCCAGCACGCACGCCCATACCCGCACGCCGCTGAAATGTCCCGTGGTCATGGGATTCGCCACGTACCACGCGCCCGTCAGCCACAACGCCAGGAACCCGCACCCGATCGCGATCCAGTGCCCTACCACCACGTTGTACAGCTTCGAGCTGACCAGTTCCGGCTTCTCCACCTGCTCGTACGCCGTCGGCCCCAGGCTGGCGAACAGCAGCGGATGCCGCAGCGCCAGGCTCACTCCGCCCATCAGCAGGATCAGCCCCGCCTCCAGCAAAGGCGCCCACGTCTGGTCCCACTTCCGCCACAGCCACTTCCGCTCCGCATCCCGCGCCATTCCCCACCCCCAAAACAAAGTGGATGCCGCCCACACCATTTACGATTTCCACCTGCGGTCCGAATCAACTTCGGTAGGCCCCCGCCTTGTGTATTTCTTGCTTTGGTAGGCCCCGGCGCCCTCGCCGGGGCGGTCCCTTAACTGCCCAAAACTAGAACGCCGCGGGCGCCCTCGCCCGCGGCCCCATTTACCCGATGACCCGCTGATCACTTCTTCACCACGACTCCATCCTTCATCACGAAACTCACCTTCTGCAGCACGCCCACGTCGCCCAGCGGATCCCCGCTCACCGCGATCACATCCGCCATCTTCCCCACTTCGACGGAACCGACGGAGTCCATCCCCATCAGCGCCGCCGCGTCCGACGTCGCCGACCGGATCGCCTGCGCCGCCGTCATTCCCAGCTTCACCATGGTGGGAAACTGCACTGCCGGATTGATCTTCCAGTCGAACCCGCCGATGTCGGTGCCGAACGCGATCTTCACTCCTGCCTGCATCGCTCGCCGGAAGGTGTCCTGGTTCACCTTCACCATGTCCAGCCACACCGGCGCGCCCGCCTTCGCCCGCCCCTCGGCCACGTACTCCCCCACAAACAGCGTGGGCACGTACCAGATGCCCTTCTGCTTCATCGTCTGCAAATCCGCGTCGCTGATGTAATCCCCGTGCTCGATGGAGTTCACTCCCGCCTCCACCGCGTTGTGCACCCCCTGCAGCGCCATGGCATGCGCCGCCACCATGTGCCGCTCGCGGTGCGCCTCGTCCACGATCGCCGCCAGTTCCTCCGGCGTGAACGTCGGCACGTCGTTCAGGATCTGCTTTCCCGATGCGTCCTTGTCCAGGTAGTACGACCGGTCCACATAAACCTTGATCCAGTCCGCGCCGTGGCTGAGCTGCTCGCGCACCGCCTTGCGGCAATCCTCCGCCCCGTCGCACGACTGCACCCCCACCGGCACGTTCTGCAGTTCCCAGTTGTAGCCCAGCAACGGATACGCGCCGGTCACGTCCAGCGCCCGCGACGCCACCTGCATCCGCGGCCCCGGCACGATGCCGCGATTGATCGCCGTCTTCAGGTCCACATCGCTGTAACCGGCGCCCTCGGTCTCCAGATCGCGGATGGTGGTGAAGCCGTATCCCAGCATCCATTTCGCGTTGCGCGTGGACACGATGGCGCGATACGCGTTCGACTGCTTCAACAGTTGCACGTCGTAATCTTCCGCGGTGATGTCGCCGTTGAGCAT